>JAIBJL010000518.1 GCA_020029545.1 Gammaproteobacteria bacterium | reverse complement strand
CGTGGTGTTCTACGCGGGAGAGATCTGCCTCGGCGGGGCAGTGATCGACTCTGTCGGCGCGGCGCGAACCGCACCATTGTCCCCTTCCGGTTGAAATGCCCCTCAATCAGGGCGCGATGCGCATTTTTCTCAACGCGCGCTTGCCGCTATAATCCCACGGCTTTACCTACCGGGTTGACCATCCCCGCCGAGCCCTGCCCAGGATCTCCTTCACAGGGGAACGCCAGGTGCGGGTGGCCCTCCCGCCCCTCAAATCCTCCCGGAGGACGCATGAAAGATTCGTTCAAGGCGCGCACGACGCTCGCCTCTGGCAACAATAAGCTCGAAATTTTCAGCTTGGACAAGCTGAAGGATCGGAATGTTGCCCGCTTGCCTTATTCGCTGAAGATTCTGCTCGAGAACCTGCTGCGCTTCGAAGACGGCATCAATGTCACGCGCGCGGATATCGAAGCATTGCTCGCCTGGGACCCGAAGGCGGCGCCCTCCTACGAAATCTCGTTCACGCCCAGCCGCGTGATCATGCAGGACTTCACCGGCGTGCCGGCGGTGGTCGATCTCGCCGCGATGCGCGAGGCGATGATCAAGCTCGGCGGCAATCCCGATGAAATCAATCCGCTCTCGCCCGCCGAACTGGTGATCGACCACTCGGTGCAAGTGGATGCTTACGGCACGGCACAGTCGCTGGCGCAGAACACCGCTATCGAATTCGCCCGCAACACCGAGCGCTATGAATTCCTGCGCTGGGGCCAGACCGCGTTCGACAACTTCAAGGTCGTACCGCCCAACACCGGCATCGTGCACCAGGTGAATATCGAACATCTCGCACGTGTGGTGTTCGACACCGAGAAGGATGGCGTCCGCTGGGCCTATCCCGACACGCTCGTCGGCACCGACTCGCACACCACCATGGTCAACGGCCTGGGCGTGCTGGGCTGGGGCGTCGGCGGTATCGAAGCCGAAGCCGCGATGCTCGGCCAGCCGGTGACGATGCTGATCCCGCATGTCATCGGCTTCAAGCTGGTCGGCAATCTGCCTGCCGGCACGACCGCCACCGATCTGGTGCTCACCGTCACCGAAATGCTGCGCAAGAAAGGCGTGGTCGACAAATTCGTCGAGTTTTTCGGCGATGGCCTCGCCAACTTGCCGCTCGCCGATCGCGCGACGCTGGCGAACATGGCACCCGAGTTCGGCAGCACCTGCGGCATTTTCCCGATCGACCAGGAAACGCTGCGTTATCTCGAACTCACTGGCCGCAGCGAAGCACAGATCGCTTTGGTTCGCGACTATGCGAAACACCAGGGCATGTGGCGCGAGAACGGCCAGCCGCAAGCGGACTACACCGATGTGCTGGAACTCGATCTGAATACTGTCGAACCCTCACTCGCCGGTCCGAAGCGCCCGCAGGATCGCGTGCCGTTGCGTACCGCGAAGCAGTCCTATCAAGCGACGCACAAGAAGTATGCCGAAGAGCGCGCAGCGAAGCTGCCTGCAGCGACGGGTGTTGTGAAAGCAACGACCGACGGCAAGACGTTCGAGATCAAGGACGGAGCCGTGCTGATTGCAGCGATCACGAGCTGCACCAACACCTCGAATCCCGCCGTGCTGGTCGCTGCCGGTTTGCTGGCGCGCAATGCACGTCGCCGCGGCCTGACGTCCAAGCCGTGGGTGAAGACCAGTCTCGCGCCGGGCTCGCGCGTGGTGACCGACTATCTCGCTGCAGCGGGACTCGATAGCGATCTGGATGCGCTGGGCTTCTACACGGTGGGCTACGGCTGCACCACCTGCATCGGTAACTCCGGTCCGCTGAAGCCGGAAATTTCCGATGCGCTGCGCGGCGCAGATATCTCGACCTGCTCGGTGCTTTCGGGCAACCGTAATTTCGAGGGCCGCGTGCATCCGGAAGTGAAAATGAACTTCCTGGCATCGCCACCGCTGGTCATCGCCTACGCAATCGCCGGCACACTCGACCTGGATCTGACGACCGAATCGCTGGGCAACGACGCCAGCGGCCAGCCGGTGTTCCTGAAGGACCTCTGGCCGAGCGCGCAGGAAGTGCACGAAGTCATCGGTCGCTGCGTCACGTCGGCGCAGTTCCGCAAGAGTTATTCCAGCGTGTTCGCGGGCGACAGCAATTGGCAGGGAATCGATACGGCCACCGGCAATATCTACTCCTGGAACGACAAGTCGACCTACGTGAAGCATCCACCCTACTTCGTCGGCATGACCATGAAGCCCGGCGCAGTGGCCGACATCCGCAACGCACGGGTGCTGGCACTGCTGGGCGATTCGGTCACGACCGATCACATTTCGCCCGCCGGTGATATTTCGAAGACCAGCCCGGCAGCAAAGTATCTGGTGTCGCTGGGCGTGCAGCCGAAGGATTTCAATTCCTACGGTGCACGTCGCGGCAACCACGAGATCATGATGCGCGGCACGTTCGCGAATATCCGTCTCAAGAATCAGCTGGCACCGGGCACGGAAGGCGGCGTCACCGTTCATGTGCCGTCAGGCGACCCGATGAGCATTTTCGATGCGTCGGTGCGCTACAAGCAGGAAGGCACGCCGTTGATCGTCATTGCCGGCAAAGAATATGGCACCGGCTCGTCGCGCGACTGGGCTGCGAAAGGCACGATGCTGCTCGGTGCTCGCGCGGTCATCGCCGAAAGTTTCGAACGCATTCACCGCTCGAACCTGATCGGCATGGGCGTGCTGCCGCTGATGTTCAAGGATGGTCAGAACGCACAGTCGCTGGGCCTCACCGGCAAGGAAAGCTACGAGATCATCGGCCTGAATGGCGGCGCGGCAAAGATGGTCACCGTCGTGGCCACACCGACCAGCGGGGCGCCCATCAAGTTCGAAGTGCGCGTGCGTATCGACACACCGAAGGAACGCGAGTACTTCCAGCATGGTGGCATCCTGCACTATGTGCTGCGCCAGCTGGCAGGCAGCGCGAAGGCGGCGTAGTCGCTAGCCTTAGTGAGTGGTGAATAGTGAGGGGTGAATGGCCAGAGGACTGCTTTCACGCCTCTGGGTCGGCGACGCCGATGGACACTGACCGGACACCACCGAGGCCAGTCAGTCGATGACGGAAAGGGGAGCATGGGCTCCCCTTTTCGGTTCCTCAGCAGAATCTGTGGGCGAACTGAGGCTCTGGTAGTGCGCCAAGTTTATGATAGAGCATGATTTTGATCGCGTTAGCGGTTCGAAAGCCGT
>JAIBJL010000517.1 GCA_020029545.1 Gammaproteobacteria bacterium | reverse complement strand
TAACGACAGCAGTAACCTTCATGACCGTCCTCGCAATGGCAATTCCCCGCGGCGCGTGCTGTTTGCCAGCCTGATCGGCACGACCATCGAATTCTTCGATTTTTATATCTATGCCACTGCGGCCGTGCTGGTGTTCCCGCAGCTGTTTTTTCCGGCCGGCGATCCGGCCTCGGCGACATTGCAATCGCTGGCGACGTTTGCATTGGCTTTTTTTGCGCGCCCTGTCGGCTCGGCATTGTTCGGTCACTTTGGCGACAGGGTGGGGCGCAAGGCGACGCTGGTTGCGGCGCTGTTGACCATGGGACTGTCCACGGTACTGATCGGGCTGTTGCCGACTTATGCGTCCATCGGATTGTGGGCACCCGCGCTGCTGGCTTTGTGTCGCTTCGGTCAGGGATTGGGACTGGGCGGCGAATGGGGCGGTGCGGTGCTGCTTGCCACGGAGAATGCGCCACCCGGCAAGCGCGCGTGGTATGGCATGTTTCCGCAACTGGGTGCGCCGATCGGCTTCTTGTGCTCCACCGGTGTGTTCCTGCTATTGAGCGAATGGCTGAGCGATGCCGAGTTCGCTGCCTGGGGTTGGCGAGTGCCGTTCCTCGCAAGTGCATTGCTGGTTTTCGTGGGGCTGTACGTGCGATTGAAGCTGGAGGAAACACCCGCCTTTCGCCACGCGATAGAACAGGGCGAGCGTGTCAAGCTGCCGATGTTGACGGTGATCACGCAGCATCCACGCACGCTGATCCTGGGGACGTTCACGGCAACCGCGACCTTCGTCGTGTTCTATCTGATGACCGTGTTCGCGCTGAGTTGGGGCACGAGTGCCTTGGGCTACACCCGCTCGCAGTTTCTGATTCTGCAGATGGTCGGTGTGCTGTTCTTTGCGGCGACGATACCGCTGTCGGCACTGCTGGCCGATCGCCATGGGCGTCGTCCGGTGCTGATGGCAGCGGCTGCCGCGGTAATCGCGTTCGGGCTGATCTTCGAGCCGCTCTTCGGGGCGGGGACGCACTGGGGCGTGCTGGTGTTTCTGTCGCTCGGCTTGGCGTTGATGGGGCTGACCTATGGTCCGCTCGGGACCTCGCTGGCCGAATTGTTTCCCACGGCCGTTCGCTATACCGGTGCATCGCTTACATTCAATCTGGCCGGCATTGTCGGCGCTTCGCTGGCACCCTACGTCGCAACCTGGCTGGCAGTGAACTACGGGCTCGCGTTCGTCGGTTATTATCTGAGCGCCGCCGGCCTGATCACGCTCGTGGCCTTGCTGCTGATCGGCGAGCAGGCAAGCGATACGCGCTGAAGATAAAGCTCATCGATGGCATGGATGCCCGCCGCATAGGAGGCAGAGGACGCCGTGATGCCCAAACTGACTACGCCGTTGAAAAAGCGCCCCTGCCGGCCTGTTTCGGTGCGGATTGGGCGCGCAGCCGATCATTGCAACCGCTAGAATACCCGGCGTTTGATCACCCCAGGTCGTAAGCGCCTTGCGTCCAGCCAGCCGGCAGTACTTGTCGACTCGGTTGTCGGACCGACTGGCTTTGCGACCGGCCGTACCGCCAGCGTTCCTCGGCTTGCCGCCAGGCGCTTGCGAACCGTGCGTCGTGCGCGGATGAACCCTGGTCTCTTTTCGGCCCGTTCGGCGAACGTATCGACGGACGATGCCATCTTTCTCGATTGGAACTCGCATGCTCGCTACCGCTAATGTTTCCATCCAGTTCGGCGCCAAGCCGTTGTTCGAACAGGTCAGTGTCAAGTTTGCCGACGGCAATCGCTACGGCCTGATCGGCGCGAACGGCAGCGGCAAGTCGACGTTCATGAAAATCCTCGGCGGCGAACTCGAGCCGAGCGCTGGCGAAGTCATGCTGCATACCGGCCTGCGCCTGGGCAAGTTGAACCAGAACCAGTTCGGCTACGAAGACCAGCGCGTACTCGATGTAGTGATGCAGGGCCATGTCGAGATGTGGCGCGCGATGCAGGAACGCGACGCGATCTACGCAAACCCCGAGGCGACCGACGATGACTACATGCGCGCCGCGGAACTGGAAGCGAAGTTCGCCGAGTACGGCGGCTATGATGCGGAAGCGCGTGCCGGCGCGATACTCACCGATGCCGGCATCGATCCGGCATTCCACACTGGGCCGATGCGCGAAGTCGCACCGGGCTGGAAGCTGCGCGTGTTGCTGGCTCAAGCCTTGTTCTCGCAGCCGGACGTGTTGCTGCTTGATGAACCGACCAACAATCTGGACATCAATTCCATCCGCTGGCTCGAAAGCATCCTGAATCGCTACGACGCGACCATGGTCATCATCAGTCACGATCGGCATTTCCTGAACCAGGTGTGCACGCACATGGCGGATCTGGATTACAACCAGATCAAGATCTGGCCGGGCAACTACGATGATTTCATGCTGGCATCGACGCAGGCACGCGAGCGCATGTCGGCCGCCAATGCCAAGGCCAAGGATCGTATTTCCGACTTGCAGGAATTCGTGCGGCGCTTCTCGGCGAATGCGTCCAAGGCGCGCCAGGCGACGTCGCGCCAGAAGATGATCGAGAAGATCAAGATCGAGGAAATGAAACCGTCCTCGCGTCAGAATCCATACATCCGCTTCGAGCAGGAAAAGAAGCTGCATCGCCAGCCGTTGTCGGTCGAGTCCTTAAGCTTTACTTATCCGGATTCGACCGCGCCGGTATTGAAAAACATCAGCTTCAACATGGAACCGGGCGAACGCATTGCGGTAATCGGTGCCAATGGCGTCGGCAAGACCACGCTGATGCGTTGTCTGGTGGGTGAGCTGAAGCCGACGAGTGGGAAAATCGTCTGGTCGGAAAATGTGAAGCTCGGTTACATGCCACAGGACCCGCAGATCGATTTTGCCGAAGACGTGGACCTGCTCACCTGGCTGAGTCAATGGAAGGCACCGACCGACGATGAGCAGATCGTGCGCGCCACGCTGGGTCGTTTGCTGTTCACCGGCGATGACGGCAAGAAGTCAGTGAAGGTGCTGTCGGGCGGCGAGAAGGGCCGCATGATCTACGGCAAGCTGACGATGACCAGGCCCAACGTGATGATCATGGACGAACCGACGAATCACATGGATATGGAGACGATCGAATCGCTGCAGATCGGTGTCGAGAAATATCCCGGCACCTTGATCTTCGTCTCGCACGATCGGGAATTTGTCGGTGCGATTGCCAATCGCATTATCGAGGTTCGG
>JAIBJL010000196.1 GCA_020029545.1 Gammaproteobacteria bacterium | reverse complement strand
AGGCGCTGTACAACGGCATCTACGGCCATGGCGGAAAGCCGCAGGCTCCGCTGCCGGCGGGAGCGCCGAAGATCAAGGTGGTGGCGGGAGTCAATGTCATCCGCCTGGGCAAGCGATTGTTGGCCCTGCACGAGGTCGGGCACTACTACTGGGAATTGGACCCGATCACGCTGGAGACGGTGGGACGCTTCGATTTCGATGGGCAGGTCGAGGGCATGCTGACGGCGCACCCGCATTTCGACCCGGTAGCCAACGAATGGCTTTTCTATGCATTGGATAACGAGAAAAAATTCCTCGACTGCTTCACCACCGACCCGAGCGGCACCATCAAGTCGAAGCATCGCGTGGCCATGCCCTTCACGCCGTGGAACCATGATTTCATTTTCACCCCACAGCACAACATCTTCTTCTTCGGCGTGATCCGCTGGCGCCCCTGGTCGGAAGATCGCGTTCCCCACGGCAAGAGCGCCTGGTTCATCGATCCCAAGGATCATTGCGATAACAGGATTCTGTTCGTCGATCGCCAGACCGGTGAAGCGACCTGGCTGCACCCGAAAAATTCGGAGTTCATCGTGGGCCACTTCCTCAACGCCTACCAGGAAGGTGAGGACACCATCATAGATACCACCGTGACGCCGCTGTCCGGCGCGCTGCAGGACTACAATCCCGAGAACTACTTTCCGTTCCCGCTGGTCGATGGCCCTTCGCCGTTCATGCCGCCGCAACTCTGGCGTCTCGTGATCAACCCCAAGAACGGATCGGTGGCGCATCGGCGGATCGGCGATTTCGCCGCGGAATTCGTCCGCCCCAACGAGACGATCCAAGGGCAACCGCATCGTTACGGCTACATGGCCGCCATCCACGCACCCAGCCCCACCTCGAAGGGCTTCAACTGCCTGGCCAAGCACGACTACGAAACCGGAGAGACTCGGTTTCAACACATCTCCAGCCGGCATGACCTGACCCCGGGCGAGCCGGTCTTCGTCCCGCATCCGCAGGCAAGGAGTGAAGATCATGGCTGGGTTCTCGCGCTCTGGTACGACCCCCGACGCAACACCAGCGAGTTGATCATCCTCGATGCCACCGCCTTCGATGGCGCGCCCGTGGCCCGCATCAAGCTGGACCACCATGTGCCACTGGATTTCCATGGAAATTGGATCGCAGACTGAAGCTGCGGAAACTCGAACCGTTGCCCAGCCTGCCTTGGGCGGCGGTGTTTCGCCAGGAATTCTCTGGCGGAATAACGCGATGGCAATGTCTGGCCGTCGGTCTGTGGACTTGGTTTTCGCTGTCGTGGGCCTATTCCGAAGGCGAACGAGCGGGGACTCTGCAAAAATTCTCTCAGAAGGGCTGGTTGTGCAAGACCTATGAAGGCGAACTGGCGCTGTATGTCGTTGGCGGAGTCGCACCGCAGATCTGGTACTTCAGTACCCGCGATGACCAGGTCGCCAAGGAGCTGTACGGGGCGGTCGGTCAGAACATTCAGCTGCACTACACCGAGCATCGCGGTATCCCCAGCAGCTGTTTTGCCGAGACGCCGTACTTCGCGACCGGATTCCGCCTGGTGCCGAATCTTCGGCAGTCGCCGGGGCCTTAGTCGTCAGGATACCTTGTCGAACCGGTGCCACCCGACGTTGACTTGTCAGCGACGTAACATCGTCCGCGACCGCTGCTGATCGCAGGCTAGGAGCCACGCGGTAACGATTCCCGCGGATACGGATACTCGCCACGCAACAGGACGAGCACGCCACTGGCAGTCGTGACCGCGTCGTGCCATGAACCGGCAGCTGCAATATGTGCATCGCCCGGCCCGAGGGAATGGGAGCCGATGTGACATTCGCCTTCGAGAACGATGAACTCCTCCTCCTGCTCGTGCCGATGGGGAGGCATGACTCCACCCGGCTGCATACGCAGCAGGCTGGTGTGATTGTGCCCATGCGGATCACGACGCAGTTCGCGAAGCTCAATCTTGGGTGCGATCGTGATCCAGGCACTGTCGGCAGCGCGCACGGTAGCCGAGCCTTCGGGCACAGTCAGCCGCGCGCGTCGCACGATATTGCTTCGCAGCCGGTCGCGCCGAGCCGGATCAAGCTCGGCAGGGTTCAATGCGTCGCCGAGCGCCTGCACCAAGGTGTCACCAAGTCCATCGCCTGCGATGCGGAAAGGTGGGTTCATGGTGTTTCCAGCTCGGTACGCAGCTGATCGAGTGCCCGGCGTGAATGGCTTTTCACTGTGCCGAGGGGCATCCCGGTCAGATCGGCAATCTCCTGGTGTGACAACCCTTGCAGGAAGGACAACGACACCAGATGTCGCCGCTGCGGCGTCAATCGTTCGAGAGCGGCGCGCACCCGACTATGCTGCTGAAATAACGCAAGCATATCTTCCGGTTGCTCGCGCTGGTCGGCAACCGTATTTTCCAGCGTCGCGGAATCTACGGTGACCAGTGCGTCGTCTCGCTGGCGCAGGCGATCCAGCGCGCGACTGCGACACAGCATGAGTAACCAGCCCAGCACATTGGCCCGCTGTGGATCGAAGCGGCCTGCGTTTGCCCATGCGTACGCATAGGTTGAACACACGATTTCTTCGGCGTCCTCGGCATTGCGCAGCACACCTGACGCGAGCGCATACAGCTTGGCGACTGTGGCGTCGTAGAGTTGCTCCAGCGCGCGCTCGTCCCCGCGACGTATTTTCGCAACGAACGCAGCCAAGGGGTCATCGGGAGCGCGTTCGGCCAGCAACAGCTCGCCGTGGGGTGCCGGTGCGGTGATTCCTTCCTGCATTGGACTGCCGATTTGCGGGCGCAGCTGATGATGCACCTCTCGCATCAATCCTAGCGCAAAGCTGCTACCGTCTGCCATCGCAACCCTCTGCACGACTGACACCCCGAGACATAGGTCCCGCGTCTCTACGTTGACGATGAGGCGACTGGATGCAGGCTTCACGATGATCGACAGCTTGTGACGAGCGGATCGGCGGGTGTGATATCGGCTGGGACAGTGATGCGACAAGCCGAAGTGTTGGCACTTCGATGGGGGTTGAACCCGACCGCGCCAGTAGGGTCGAAGAGGCGATCGGCGTCTGCATCAGATCGACTCCTCCGGTCCATTGCCGATCCACCAACGGATTCTCACGTCAAGCCGAGGTGACTATGCAATCTCCATTCAAAGGGCGCCCCTCACGGCGAGCGGTGATGCAGGGCGGCATCGCTGCCGGCATCGGGTTGGCGCTCGGCAGTCTGGCGGCACGCGGCGCAGATTCAGGCTCTGCATTGCCTCTGATCACCAAGAAGATTCCTTCCAGCGGCGAGAAACTGCCGGTGATCGGGCTGGGTACCAACCAATACAGTGTGACTGCGGCCGAGGAGCTGGCAGCGCGCAAGGAAGTACTGCAAAACATGCCGCAGCTGGGCGGCAAGCTGGTGGACACCGCGCGCGGCTATGGCGAGGCCGAGGTTGTCATCGGCAACCTGGTCAAGGAAATCGGCAATCGCGACAAGCTGTTCATCGCAACCAAGACGCCCATGCGCGGCGATCTGTCGAACCCCGCGGCAGTTGTCGAGGAATCGTTCCGGCGGCTGCAGACCGAGCAGCTCGACCTGCTGCAAATCCACAACTTCAACGGCCTCAACGAGCTGTTCCCGGTGTTGAAGGAGTGGAAGCAGGCGAAAAAAATCCGCTACATCGGCGTGACCACTTCGACGGACGATCAGTATCCGCAGATGAAAGAGGCGCTGCAGAAGCTGCCGCTGGACTTCATCCAGGTCGATCACTCGATCGAGAATCGCGGTGCCGGCGATGAGATTCTGCCGATGGCGCTCGACAAGGGCGTGGCCGTGCTGATCAATGTTCCGCTGGGCGGCCGGCGCGGCAGTCTGCTAACAAGAGTCGGGGATAAGAAGCTGCCGGACTGGGCGGCGGAGATCGACGTGACCAGTTGGGCGCAGTTCCTCCTCAAGTACAACATTTCGCATCCCGCCGTGACAGCGGTGATACCGGGAACGACGAAACTTTCGCACCTGCACGACAATCAACGCGCGGGCCGGGGTCGACTGCCCGATGCGGCAATGCGCAAGCGGATGGAAGCGTACTGGCTGACGATTTGAGGCGCGAGCCGCGTGGAATGACTCGACTGAAAGAGGGGGCCTCTGGAATGGCTCGCGCGAACGCGCCTTCCGACGCCCCCTCCCTGTCCCTCCCCCGGCGACCAGGGGAGGGAGTCAGTAGCGACCTGCGTCGCCTTGAGTGTCAGACCAAGAAGTCATCCTGGTGCAATGCCGACAGAGTCACATCGTGCAAGGTGATGTGACTGGTGCCCAGGTCGAACAACACATCGCTATTGAGCTGGCTTGCATGCGCCAGCAGGCCGTCGAGGTCCAAGCCGAACTGGCTGACATCGATGCGGTCTTGCGAGCCTGCGCCGGCCGCAAAGCCATTGATCTCGATGTCGCCGCTGCCGGCGATGAAAAGATCATCGCCGTCGCCGCCTTCCAGCACGTCGTTCCCGGTGCCGCCGATCAGTACGTCATCGCCCGCACCGCCATGCAGGACATCTGCACCGGCACTACCGATCAACACATCGTCACCTTCGCCACCTTCGAGCACCAGACGCATCGCACTGGCATCGACGCCCGACGCATCGATCACGTCATCGCCGGCCAGTGCCGTGATCGTGGCCGTATCCGAGCCTCCTTCGGCGCCGACAATCGAGATCTGTGCGGCCAGCCCCGCAATCTGCAGATTCGATCCGGAACCGAACACGGCCGCGACGTCGTCGCCGTTGGTGCCCGTCGCGGTGACAGTGTCGATCTCCGCATCACCCGCACCGCCGGCTGCCGCGAGATTGATCGCCACTTCGCCGACATCGGTGCCGGACATGTCGTTTACGACAATGTGGTCGGCGCCGCCCAGCGCATTGAACTCCATGCGTTCGACATCGTTGGTGTCCATGTTGATGTTGGCGACGTCGCGGAAGAACCGCGCGCGTTCGCCGTTTGCCGAAATGTCGATGTTCTCCGCGACATTCGCGCCATTGAACAGCAACGTGTCGCTGCCGTCCTGGCCTTCGACGGTGTCGCTGCCATCGCCCGGATTCCAGAGGAAGGTGTCATCGCCGTGGCCCATGGTGGCAACGTCGTCGCCGCGCTGGCCTTCGATGAAGTCATCGCCCTGGCTGCCGACCAGCAGGTCGTTGCCATCGCCACCGCGCATGGAGAGAGTGACCAGCCCCGCAGGGATGCCCGATGCATCGATCACATCGGCGCCGGCGCCGCCGCTGATATCCAACCGGTCGCTGCCGTCGACATCCAGACCGGCGATGGACGTTTCGGCCGGCAGACCGTGCACGGCGACGCCCTCGGCTGTTTCGGCCACCACGATGTGATCATCGTTCGCCGTGCCGGTCACGTTGACGCTGTCCTGCGACGCATCGGTGGCCAGGTCTACATTCACGGCGGTGACATCCGTGCCGGTCAGATCACCGACATTGACCGTATCCGTACCACCCAGCGCCTTGACGTCGACGCGCTCTAGATCATTGGTGTCTATGGTGATGTTGCCGACGTCGCGGAAGAATCGCAGACGCTCGCCGTTCGCGGACAGGTCGAACGTTTCGTTCGCGCCCGCGCCGTTGAACAGCAGGGTGTCGTAGCCTTCCTGGCCTTCCACCACGTCGCTGCCATCGCCTGGGTCCCATTGAAACACGTCATCACCCGCGCCCATGAACGCCGTATCGTTACCCTGGTTGCCATCGATGAAGTCATTGCCCTCGCCGCCCAGCAGCGTGTCGTTGCCGTTACCGCCTGCAATGCGATCGTTGCCGGCACCGCCGTCGATCGTAATGTTCGCCAATGCAGCCAGGTTGCCACTGGCGCTGATCGTGTCATCGCCCCCATTGGCATTGATCACGACGTTTTCCGTCGTACCGATGTCGAGCGAGAACGGAGCTGGATCGACGCGATCGACCCGGATACGCGAGCCGTTCTCGGTGATCGTGAAAATCTCCGCGCCGTTGCCGCCATTGGTTTCCGCGGTATCGCTGCCGTCGCCACCTTCCATCAGATCGTTGTCATCGCCCGGATTCCAGATCATGCGATCGTCGCCGTCTTCGCCGAACATGCGGTCATCGCCATCGCCACCCGTGAGCACGTCGTTACCCGAGCCGCCGAACAGGGAGTCGCTGCCGCCCTTGCCGAGCAGGGTGTCATTGTCGGACTGTCCGAACAGCAGGTCGTCACCGGAGCCGCCCGTGAGCACGTCGTTGCCGCTGCCACCGAACAAAGCAGCCTTCGGCAACGCGCCGTTGGTTTCATCGAGCGAGATCCCATCGTTACCCGCCAAGCCGAAGGCCTGGATGAGCGAGGTATTGGCGACGGTCGGTGTGCAATTGGTGCTCACGGCACCGTCATTAATGAGAATGCTGCCGGCTGCGTCGCGACTGAACTCGATGGTGTTGTCGAGCGAATCGCCGAACGAGGTAAGCACGCCGGAAGTTTCGTTGAAGAGCGTTGACTTGGACATTTGCTGACTCCTTGCTGGAATTGACTGTGATGAAAATGATTGAGTGAAAGACGCTACGGATCACGGCTCACGCATGGCCCTGCTGGCGAAGGCAATGAATGGCTTGGTGAGGTATTGGAACAACGTGCGCGGCGAGGTCTTCACGAACAGCTCGGCAGGCATACCGGCTTGCAATTGGATCTCTGGACGATCCTTGAGCGCTGCTGCGGCAACCTCGACCGACGCGACGTACCAGGAATCGCCGCTTTCCGCAGTCACGCGGTCGGCGGAGACGAACACCACTTTTCCCGGCAGCAGCGGTGTCGTACGTGCATCGAAGGCGCTCAGGCGAACGTCCGCCTGCGAGCCTTCGCGAACGTTATTGATGTCCTGTGGGCGGATGTGCGCTTCGACCACGAGCTTCTCGTTGGTCGGCACGATGTCCAGAATCGGCTCGCGCGGGCCGATGACCTCGCCGACCGACGACACGCGCATACCCATCACCTTGCCGTCGACCGGTGCCCGCACCATCTGGCGGTCTGCCTGATCGGTCGACGGGCGCAAGCGTTCTTCGATCTCGCGAATCTGCGTCGCGGACTGCTTGGCTTCGTCGGTTGCCTGCTGCTGGTACTGATTGCGAGCCTGCGCAATGCGCGTCTGCAACTCACCTGCACGCTGACGAGCCAGTGCCAGTTCGCTCTGGCTTTGCGCCATGCGGCTGCGATAGTCGGCCTCGTCGCGCTGCAACTGCAGCAGGCGTGTACGCTGCACGAACCCATCGCGCACCAGCTTCTCGTTGATCTGCAGTTCCTCCCCCGCCAGCCTGGCCGAGACCCGGGTCGATTCGATCTGCTGCGATAGCGCAGAGGCTTGCGCCTTCGCCTCCTGAATCTGGCGTTCGATCGACACGGTCTGTTCATCGAGCGTGCGACGGCGCGCTTCGAACAGCGCCTGCTCGCGTGAATAATGCTCGGCGGTACCTGCTGCGCCGTTAAGATCGGCAGGCACCCCAAAACTCGACGCCAGCGCTGCTTCCGCCGCGGCGCGTGCATTGCGAATGCGTTCTGCCTTGAGCTGATCGACGAGCAGGCTCAGTTCGGCGTCGGTGCGCACGTTGCCCACCAGAATGAGCGGCTGATTCGCCTTCACGATCTCGCCATCGCGGACCAGGATGCGTCGTACGATGCCGCCCTCCTGATGCTGGATGGTCTTGCGATTGAGTTCGACCTTGAGCTTGCCGGCCGCGATGATGGCGCCCGACAGCGGCGCGGCGAACGACCAGAGCGCCAGCAGCACGGCGGCTATGGCCAGCGGAATCAGCGCGCGATGCCGCTGCGTCCGAAGTTCCTCGTCGGCCTGAGGATCGGGCTCGCTTGCCACGAGCAGCTCAGCGAATGTGGATTGGGCAGCGTTCATGCGGAAGCCTCCGAAGCGCGGGCAGGATTGAATGCGACAACGCGACTCGTGCCGTTGCCGCGCACACGTGCCATGACGCCGGCGCTCGGCCCGAACAGATCGAGCATGCCGTTCTTGAGCAGCAGCAACCGGTCCATCGCCGCCATGAAGGTCGGGTTGTGGCAAACCATGATCACGGTGATACCGCGCGACTTCAGTTGGGCGAGCGATGCCAGCAAAGCAGCTTCACCCGCGGCGTCGAGATTTGCATTCGGCTCATCGAGCACGACGAGTTTCGGATCGCCGTACAGTGCGCGGGCAAGGGCAATGCGTTGGCGTTGACCGCCCGAGAGCACGGCGCCACCTTCGCCGATCTGGGTGTCGTAGCCATCGGGCAGCTGCAGGATCATTTCGTGTGCGTGAGCCAGCCGCGCTGCCCGAATGAGCTTCAGCGAGACTTCCGCACCCGAGGTTGCGCCAAGGCGCGCAATGTTCTCGGCCACCGTGCCGCTGAACAGCTCGACGTCCTGTGGCAGATAGCCGATGTGTGCGCCAAGATCGCCGCGATCCCAGCGTGCGATGTCGGCGCCATCGAGGCGCACAGCGCCGGTCTGCGGCTTCCAGATGCCGAGCATCAGGCGAATCAGCGTGGTCTTGCCCGAAGCGCTGGCACCGATGACCCCGAGGCTTTCGCCGGCGTCGATCGCGAATGTCAGGTTGCGAATCAGCGCAGGCTTGGATGCCGCGAACGTGTACGAGAGACGTTCGACTTCCAGTCGGCCGGTTGGTGTCGGCAAGGCAATTTTTGCCGCTGCGGATTCACCGCTGGAGCGAAGTTCCAGGCGATGCCACGCGCCACGTGCGTCGATCAATGCGCGCCAGCCACTGATGAGGTGCTCGACCGGCTGTAAGGCACGCGACAGCAAAATCGTCGCCGCGATCATGATGCCGGTCGAGGCGCGCGTGTCGACGACCAACCAAGCACCGATACCCAGCATGGCGACCTGCAACACCTGGCGGGCCGATCGCGCCAGCGCGGCGAGGGTCGATGACAAATGAATTTGTCGCGCCTGCGCACTCAGCGAGCGCTGGTGATGATCGCTCCAGCGCGCCACTGCGGTGTCGGTCATGCCCATGCCGATAATGGCTTCGGCATTGCGCGTCAGCTTCTCGGCAAATCGCGCAGTGGCGCGGGAGCATTGCACGGACTGCTCGGAGTGCTCACGCGTGAGTCGATCGGTGACCACGCCGAGGACCAGCAGCAGGAGGGCGCCGATGCAGGCAGTGAGACCCAACAGCGGATGCATCAGTGAGATCAGCAGCAGGTAGATGGGAAGCCACGGCGCATCGAACAATGCGATGGCCGAGGAGCCGCTCAGGAATGTGCGCAGCTGAGCGATGTCGCGTAGCGCGTCGGTGTCGACACGACCCGGACCATTGGCCGCCTGCGTCAGCGAATTGCGAATCGCTGCCGGTGCCAGTTTCTTGTCCAGCGAGCGGCCGGCCCACGCGAGAGTGCGGGTGCGCGCGGTATCCATGAAATAGCCGAGCGCGAGAAACACCAGGGTCACGGACGCCAGCATCACGAGTGTCTCGATGCTGCCGCTCGCGAACACGCGATCGAACACCTGCATCATGTAAATCGACGGCATGAGCAGCGCGATGTTGAGGATCAGGCTCACGCCGGCAGCTAACAACACGAACGACCGGAGGCGTTTGACGAACAACCAGCTCATGACGTCACCTCTGCGTTGAACGGTTTGGTACGCGATTCATGTGCGCCCTGCCATGCAGCGCGGTGCATCGCTGCGGCAACAGCGGGAGCAGGGCTGTTGGCGTCGACCCAGGCAGCGGTGCGAACCGCAAAGCTGCGCGGGGTTCTGCTGCCGAGCAGGCCGGGCACCGTGGCCCGACCTGCTTTCTGTGCAAGTGTGTTCATGACCGCGAACTCGCTTACAGCAGCATCGCGAGCACGACACCCGCGATGAAGATGCTCGCAGCCGCGAAGAACACGCCGTGCACGACATCCTCGCGGACATCGTCAGGCATTTCTCGATGGGTCTTGTGACTCATGTCGGTTCCTTGGTGTTGAAGCAGTTGCTTGGGTCGAGGCGCATGATCGCGATTCGACGGTCAACCGGATGACACAAGCACCGGGGATGCCCGAAAGGGCAGGTGTCGATTCAACGCAGAAAATAAAGAACCGCGCTGACGCGCCAGCCCCTCATCCCAACCTTTGCTGCACACGTATGTGCCCCACAGGGATTTCCTTCGGTCACGAATGCCGCGGGCGGATGGATGCGCTTAGAAATGTTTGCCCGCGACTCGACTCAAATCGACTGCCTTGACGCGAGGGCCTGGGGCATGGGGCCTGGGTAGGAGACTCGAATGTGCCAGCGTGTACCCCGATCCGTTTCCTGCCCAGGCCCCGCGCCTCAGGCCCCCCAAGGCCCTATGAGTAGCGACAACTGTGGCGCTCGCTGCTAATAAGTAAGCACCACTCGGCTTCAGCCCAATGAAGCGATCGCGCGCGTCGGCGCAGGGGACGCCAGCACTTCGACAACCTCGACCGCGCGCTTGCGGCCTTTGACCGGCAGCGTCGCGAT
>JAIBJL010000516.1 GCA_020029545.1 Gammaproteobacteria bacterium | reverse complement strand
GGAAATGTGGTTGATTCCAACATGCAGCCGACCCTGCAGCCTTGCACAAGATCACAGTTCGACGTGTTGTACGCTCGTGGAAATGTTGACAGGTGTCATCTGCCGCCATGGCCGCACGCGAAGGACCGCGAGACTGTGAGTCACGGCACGTTTCGATACTCTCCCGGGAGCGTAGGCTGCGCCACGCTGTTTGAGCTGAGCCTCGGATGAATCAAGGGAGAGAATTTCATGCGTAATTCAGCGTGTCTTGTCCTCGCAGCCTCATTCATGGTCGGGTGCGCCTCCGCGCCCACGATCTCAGAATTGAATCACGACGTTGCTAAAGTCGTGCTTGTCGAGAACGGAACGGCGCCGCTCACCTACACGACAGGCGTGATCGATACGTCGAGCTTTTGGGCTGCCTATGGCAGCGGGGTGTCGACTCAGCTGGGTGGTGGGACGTTGTGGCAGGGCCTCGAGCAGTCGGGGAAGAGCGAAGCCGCTGCGAAGGCGCAGGAACATGCGGAGATGGTGAAGAAGCTCTTGGGCAGCTATCCGCTCGCCGCGAAAATCAACTCAGCGATCCTGCCGCAGTTGGCCGCAGCCTGGAGCACACCTTACGACGCGAAGGCGATCGTAAAGCTCGCCGACAAGCCCGCATATATCGATTCCAAGACACAGCTGCTCCAGGGCGTCGACACCGACGCGGATCTGATTCTGATGACCGAGATCGGTAACGTGAATTTGACCGAGCGGTTTTCGATGGGTGGGGCGCTGACGGCGGGCTTCACGATGGGTGCCAACAAGAAGGCGTTGACCACCGAGGTCAGAGTGGCGCTCCGCGCATTCAAACGCGAGTTGGCGAGTGCAGGCTATAAGCAAGTGTGGTTCCACCTGTGCGGACCGAACTACACGACGATGAAGACTTCGTATTACCTCGATGAGTTGGCCCAGTCTCCCGACAAGATGAACGAGATTCTGGACGAGGCGACCACTCAGGCGGTCGAGGGGTGCACCAAAGCTTTGGACACCTTTTCCAAGGCGAACATGACGGCCCGCGGCAACTGAGCAGTGCTCCGGGCGCCGCGAAAGCGCCCGGGCTCAAACAGCTCTGTGGTCGGAGTCCGACGGGCAGGCGCCAACTTGTGGGGCGCCGGTGCCCCGGGAAGCCGCAGGAGCATCACTCGCTCTTCTGCTGAGCGTTCTCAGCAAACGGGATGACGTTGCTGGCGTCGCGCCGTGTGGCGGTGCGGGTCGACAGGCGGAAGCGCAGATCGCCAATCGCCAGGACATCGCCGTCGCGCATCAGTTGCTGCTTGACCTGACGCTCGTTGACGAAGCAGCCGTTGGTGCTGCCCGTGTCTTCGACGATCACGGCGTTCGGTCCGATCAGCAGGCGCGCGTGATGGCGGCTGATCAGCTTGGACGGGATACAGATATCGTTTTCTTCGGTACGCCCGATCGTCATCACCTTGCGCGTGAGTGCAAACGGCTCGCCGGCATGGTCCACCGGTTCGAGGTATTTCTCGAGTTCCTGTTGTTGTCGCGCAGGAAAATCTCGCGCGTGAGATTCTTGCTGCGCAGGCGCAGCTTCTCCATCTGGCCGACAATGCCGACGCGTTCGTCCAGCGATGACTGCAATTCGCCACGCAGCGTTTCCAGCAGCGCATCGCGGGAACGCAACGCACTATCCAGCTCCTGAACTTCGGCGGTGCGTTCTTCGAGCTGGCGCTGCGCAGCCAGCATTTGCGCGTGTTCGTGTTCCAGTCGATGCGCCTGCTCAATGATCTGGGCTTCGAACTGCGCAACTCCCTGGAGGGCGCTGGTGCTGTTCTGTTGCAGTTCCTCATAGGTCCGGCGCAAGTCGGACAGCGACTGTTCGGCGACCTGCAACGCGGCGGTGCGTGCTTCCAGTTGCGAGCCCTGTGCGTCGAATGATTCGCGGACACTGGCCACCTCGGTCGTCAGGGCGACGACACGATCCTCGGCCTGCTGCAGCTGCGTACGCTTCGTCGCCAGCGACTCACGGGCGTCCTGAAGTTCGGCGGTGTCGAGTTCCAACACGGCGATGCGTTCGCGGGCGGCCGATATTTCTTCGGTCAGCGTGCTGCGCTCGCGATGCAGCGTCTGCAGCTCCTGTTCACGCTCGCCAACCAGTCGCTGCTGCTCGGCGACCTGGCTGGTCGCGGCGCGCAGTTCGGCTTCCAGCGTGGACACCCGCGAGGTTGCCGTCGCCAGCGACTCGCTGAGCTGGCCGATCTTCGTGCCGCGTTCAGCGGCGACTGCCTGGGCGTTCGTGTGCGCGGTACGTTCCTCCTCCAGCGCATCGAGCGCGGCATCTTTGCCATCCTGCAAGGAAACGATTTCGGTGTGTGCCTCTTCGGCGGCGGCCTGCAGCTTTGCAATCTCAGCGACCTGCGCGGCGAGGGTTTTCTGTGCGGTGGAATGTGCCGCCCGTTCGCTGGACAGCCCTGCCAATGCCGAGTCGCGTTCGCGCAGCAGTTCGGCGATACGCGCCCGCGCCGAATCGACGGAAGCCTTGACCTGATCGATTTCCGCCGCACGTGCCAGCAATGTTTCCTGCGCGACCTGATGGGACTGGCGCGCCTGCGTGAGCGAATCGAGCGCGTTGCGCTTCTCTTCTTCCAGCGCGGCTATCTGCTGGCGGGCAGCTGCCGCTGCAGCGTCGAGTTCGTTGATCTCGGCAACGCGGGCGGCCAGCGTATTGCGGATGCGTTCGTGAGCCTGCTTCTCGTCCGCAAGAGCGGTCAGCGCGGTGTCGCGTGCCTGCGAGGTTGCATTCAACGTGGCCGTCGTGCGCTCCAGATCGGCACTCAGCTGCTCGATGCGCAGGTTACGCTCGACGATGACCCGGTCGCGTTCCAATTGCTCATTGTGGCTGATGGTCAGCGAGCGATTCGCGTCCTGCAGCTGCGCCGACAACGAATCTGCATTGGCACGCGTGCGGTGCAGGGCATTGCTCAGCTCATCGATCTGCGCGTTTAGATCGAGAATGGTCCGATCGCGATGTTCGACATCGCTGGTCAGCGACTCGTTCGAAGCAAGCTGCACCGCCAGGTGTCGCGCCAGCTGCGCTGCATTGCGTTCCTCGTTCCCGAGGCGCTGCTTCAGCTGCTCGATCGTCGCGGCGCGCTCATTGGCCGACTGCGTGAGCGACGTGTACTGTTCATGCAGATGGCGATACTGCTCATTGAGCTGCGCAGCCTGGCGTTCTTCATTGCCCAGGCGCGCCTGCAATTGTTCGATGACTGCGGCACGCGAACTGGCACTGTCGCTGGCGACGGTGAGTTGCTCTTGCAAGGTGCGGACACGTTCGGTCAGCTGTGCCGTCAGGCGTGTCTCGCTCGCCAGCTGCTGCTCCAGCTGTTCGATCGCGGCGGCGCGTGCGGTTGCATGTCCGCTGGCGGTCGACAGTTGCACTTCGAGTTGCGAGTTCTGCTCCGCCAGTCGGGTGGCGTTCGTACCCGCTTCTGTCAGCCGCGCTTCCAGGTCTCTGATCGATGCGGCGGCAGCGGTTCCTTCCGAGGAACGTGCCGCGCGTAACTCGGTGATGACGCGGGCAGATTCCGCGCGCTCCCTGGCCAGTTCCTGTTCGAACTGCAGGTTCTTTTCCTGGATCAGGGTGCGCTGTTCGGCAAGCCGGGAATTGTCGGCAGTGAGTGCGCGGATCTCGCGCTCGCGTTGCGTCAGTTCGCTCTGCAACGATTCGTTGCCCGTGCGCAGCTGCGCATTCTTTGCTTTGACGCCGCCGAGCTCGGATTCGACCTGTGCAATGCGTTTCAGAATGCGATCGGCATCGAGCGTGACGTCCGATTGCACGGACTTCGCCCGCGGGTGCCTGATCTGCGTCGTGAATGGCGATTCGTGAACGCTGGTCGCGTCGCCCGAATCCTGGGCAGGCGCACCATCGTGCAGGGCCTCGACGGTCCAGGTGTCGGTGCTGCTCAGGCGCTGTTCGTGCTCTTCGGTGTTGGCGAGTCCCGCTTCATACGCCGCAACATCCAGACGCGGCAGCTCGTCGGTACGGTCGAGATCATCGTTACCTGAATGAGGCTGCGTC
Source organism: Gammaproteobacteria bacterium (assembly GCA_020029545.1). Classification (GTDB taxonomy): domain Bacteria; phylum Pseudomonadota; class Gammaproteobacteria; order Steroidobacterales; family Steroidobacteraceae; genus Steroidobacter. The sequence goes on along the minus strand of JAIBJL010000516.1, from coordinate 682 downwards.
GACATCCGGTTTCCAGAGCGGGATCGTGGGGGCACCATAGTAGTGGCCTTGAGGCTACAGTCGGGTGAGCCAGTTCAAAGAAAGCAGCAATGCAGCCAAGCGCATAGAATCCTTGTGCATTGCCAGGTCCGTGGCGATCTGCGTCCCGAGGGTGCAGTAAGCAAATGAGGTCCTTACCTGCGCATTCGGCAGCAATTTCTACGAATGACGACTATCGTGGCCTGATTTGCGTCGGCGGGCAACCGAAACGTCGACTGCATCACAGAGCGTGCGTTTTCTACATAGTGCCGCAACGAGTAATGGACACCATGGCAACGGTCCTGCAACAACAGAGTGTTATGCAGCAAGCCAGGGTGGGACTTTCCGCCCGGCGTTGGAATGATTCTCGCGGCAACGCTGTCGCCAGGGGGCGACGATGCGGCGTCGCGCTGAAGTCCGAGAGCGGAGCATGCTTTCATTAGTAGTTGTCCATCGGCTTGCCGCCGACCCCGAAGCACGAAACGTATCTCATCGAGTGCCACCCAGGCACATGGCCGTTCAAGCGCTTCCTGCGCCCACGGCATTCGCACATCCATGTGCAGCAGATGTGCCCCGCCGCGTACGCGGCGAGAGCCGAGCAAAAATCACACTTTTTGCTCGGCTCCACGACCCTCGTGACAGGGAGTCCGATGGGTCGTTTCAT
>JAIBJL010000017.1 GCA_020029545.1 Gammaproteobacteria bacterium | reverse complement strand
GGGCCATGCTTACGTAACCTTGCGGAGAATTTAGGCGATATCTCGCATGGCCGTTCATTGCGCGTGACACGACGATGGAGTCATGAACGCAGCGTGTTATCGAGTGAACTGCAACCAGGAGAAATATTCATGGCGCGGATGATGAAAGCGGCGGTCGTACGTGAATTCGGCAAACCGCTGGTGATCGAAGAAGTGGCCATTCCAATGCCGAAAGCCGGTGAAGTGCTGGTCAAAATCATGGCAAGCGGCGTATGCCACACGGACTTGCACGCGGCCGACGGCGATTGGCCCGTGAAGCCCTCGCCACCATTCATTCCCGGCCACGAAGGCGCGGGCATTGTCGCAGCGGTGGGTGCCGGCGTGACCACTCTCAGAGAAGGCGATGCCGTCGGTATCGCCTGGCTACACGATGCCTGTGGCGCCTGCGAGCATTGCATTACGGGCTGGGAAACGCTGTGCGAATTGCAGCATGACAGCGGCTATAGCGTGAACGGCAGCTTTGCACAGTACGCGATTGGATCGGCCGACTACGTTGCACGACTGCCCGATCACGCGGACTTTGCGGCGATGGCGCCCATTCTGTGCGCCGGAGTAACGACATATAAAGGAATCAAGGAGACCGAAGCCAGGCCCGGCGAATGGATCGCGATCAGTGGCATCGGTGGACTTGGCCACGTCGCTATTCAATACGCCAAAGCGATGGGCCTGCATGTCGCAGCGTTGGACGTAACGCAGGACAAGCTCGCGCTGGCTCGCAAGCTCGGTGCAGAAATCGCGCTCGACGCGAAATCACCCGAGGCTGCGGCGCAGATCGTCAAACTGACGGGCGGCGGTGCGCACGGCGTATTGGTGACCGCAGTATCGCCGCCGGCGTTTACACAAGCGCTGCAATTGGTACGGCGGAAAGGGACGGTCAGTCTGGTCGGACTACCACCCGGCAATTTTTCGACCCCGATCTTCGACGTGGTGCTCAAGCGAATTACCTTGCGCGGTTCAATCGTTGGCACACGCAAGGATCTGGCGGAGGCAGTCGAATTTGCAGCCGAGGGCAAGGTACACGCACACATACACAAGGTTCGACTTGAAGAGATCAACCGGGTATTCAGCGATCTCAAAGCAGGCACCGTCGATGGCCGCATGGTGCTCGATCTCGCGTGATGCCAGGATGCTCAGCAACGCGTAAGACACTTCCCTAAGAACACGCAGCGACCGTGCTCGGAATCCCGGTATCCAGCCCGGCGCCACCCAGCCGCTCTCCTGAAGGTCACCATCTGTCAAGGAGTGCATCATGCTGGCACGGGTTCTGGTCATCGACGACGATCCCGCACTGCTTCGTTCCCACGAACGGCTGCTGAGTCATTGGGATTGGTCGCCCGTGACAGCCTCGACGGCACACGACGCGCTGGCCAAGGCGCGTACCCTGCGCCCCGATCTCATCCTGACCGACTTGGTCATGCCACACGCAAACGGATTGGACCTGTTGCACTGGTTGCGCGACGACCCGGCGCTTTGCGACATCCCGGTCATAGCCATGTCGGAGGGCGTGCCCGACCGGAACAACCCGGTGCTGCGCGACTTCGATGATGTCCTGGCGAAACCTGTGTCCGGCTTGCAGCTCACAGGGGCCATAGACCGCGTGTTGCGCGAGCGATCGGCCTGGCATACGGAACACTCGGCCGAACCGTGAAACGTAGCATCACTTTCGCGCTGCGTCGTCGGCAACGTTTAGGTTCCCTAGATCGTGAATCGCATCGAGCAGCGCCGTCGTATCCACCGGCTTGCTCAGAAAATGACTCTTGAGGACCGGCACTTTGATGGACCGCTGTACCGAGGGCAAGTCGCCGCTGAGAATCACGGCGGGAATATCGAAGCCACATCGCTTGCGCAGATTCATCAGCAGGTCGAGGCCCGTGTTGCGGTCGTCCAGATGATAGTCGGCAATGACCATGTCGCCTTCCTTGATCTGCTCCAGTACGGCTTGCGCTTCGGCGAAGCTGCCCGCAGTGAGCAACGTATAGCCCTCCAGCTTCAGGAACAGCTCCGTCGCGATCCGCACGGCATCGTTGTCTTCAACCAGGATCAACCGTCCCTTGCGCGATGACGGCGGAGCGACAACTCGAACCGCAGGCACAACGGCAGGCTTGTCATCGGATGCCAACAGGTGCCGTGCGGGTATCGCAATCGTCGCCTGCGTGCCCTCGCCGACGATGGAGCGGATCCGCACCGAGAAACCCAACAATCGCGCGACTTCCTTGACGATAGCCAATCCCAGACCCACGCCCATGCGCTTCGTGCCGTGCGTGTCAACCTGGTAGTACTCATCGAAAATGCGTTCGAGCTTGTCGCCGGGAATACCGATACCGGAATCCTCCACCGACACGACGACTCCACCATTCTCGCCCGCGCAGACGATGCGCACCCAACCGCGATCCGTGTATTTCAAGGCATTGCCGATCAGGTTCTGCAGCAACTGGCTGAACAAGGTACGGTCGGTGGAAAGCACGATCTTGGTAGCACGGAAGATCAGATCGATGTTGCGTGCGGCAGCGAGCGATTCGAATTCGGTTCGCAGCTCCGCAAAGACGCTGTCGACCGCCACGCGGCTTTCGACGGGTTCGATTGCTCCGGACTCCAGACGGCTGATGTCGAGCAACGCATTCAGCAGCCGAGCCATGCTTTCGATCGCCTGACCCTGTTGCAGCAGCAGTTCGCGAGCTTGCGGATCGGGCACGATCTTGGACAAGGCCGCATTCAGCAACCGCACGGTCTGCAGTGGCTGGCGCAGGTCGTGACTGGCGGTCGCGAGAAAGCGGCTCTTCGCGCGGTTCGCTCGCTCGGCTTCCGTGCGCGCCGCAAGCAACTCCTCATTGACCAGACGACGCTCGGTCGTATCCCGGATCGCTGCGGCGACGAACAGCTTGCCGCCGATACGAAACGGCGCAAGCCGGATGCCGGCGGCGAACTCGCTGCCATCGGCGCGTAGTGCAAACAGATCCGTGATGCGCGCCCCCATTTCGCGCTTCTGCGGATGGTTCATGAACGCCGAGGTATGCGCACCATGATGCGGCCGGAATCGCTCCGGAATCAGCTTTTCCAGCGGATTGCCCAGCAATTCCTCGGGTCCATAGCCGAACACGTCGCGCACGGTTTCGTTGGCGAAGCGAATGCGATTGCCATCGTCGATGACGATCAGCGCGTCCGGAGAGAAACGCAGCAGGTGCTGCGTGATTTCGCTGAGTTCGTCCATCGTCAACGTAGGGCAGTTCGTGCGTGCATCGCTGGTCTGCAGCGAACGGGAAGTAAGCAGCATCCAGCAGCCTGCTGGACCCTCTGCCAAGCGCCTCGCTACGATCGCTTGAGTCCGACAGGCTGCTGAAACCTGGCTCCAGTATGACCTGATGCCGGACACGTGTGAAGATCCGTGCGCGATCGGCGAGAGCGTACAACCTGTCATACGGGACAAGAACAGAGACAGGCGGATGCGGGAATTCCCGCAAGGCGTCGGCGGCGAGAGTCGGTCGTCTCACACAGGAATCTGTGCAGCCAGCCTTCTCTCGATCCGAACCAACCTGTCGTCGCGTTCAAGTCGAATGCTGAATCCCAGACGCCTGGCTAGCGCCAGCATGCGAGTGTTCTCTGGAAGCACCAACCCCATGAATGTATCGATGTCGCGCTCGCGGGCGAACCGCATCAAAGCTTCCATGAGCAGCGTTGCGATCCCGCGATGCTGCCACGTGTCCGTAACCGTCACACCGATTTCCGCAGTCCCCGGCTGATCGGTCATTGCGTAGCGGGCGACACCGACGATGTACTCGCTGCCCTCTTTACGCCGGGCAGTTGCAACGAGTGCCATGCGCCGCTCGCTGTCGACGTCCATGAACTGATCCAGAAGTTCGGGCGACAGGTAGCGCAACGGCGCGAGCATACGGAAGAAGCGCGTCGATTCGGACAAGGACGCGATGAACTCCTTCTCCAGGTCCCGGTCGGAGCCGCGCAACGGACGCACGAAGACAGGCATGCCGTCGCGAGCGAACGAAGCGAACGTGCAATGCGCCAGCGCGTCGCCGATCAAGGCACGACCTGGGTCACATCTCCCGCCGCTGCCCAACATAGGTCAACCCTCTTCCTCCAGTTAACCCCATTGTCGACTGGGGGACGGATTTGTCGACCGCGGACTTCCCCTTGCCTGTGTGGGGACAGCGCGTAACAACACGCGCGCACCAGGCAGAATGCAGTTCCTGCCGGCGGGTAGTCGCGAGCCTAGCGGCTCACGGATTGCCCTGCTGTCAATTGCCTCGCTGCGCGCTAAGCTGCTCCGTAGGTCATCGGGGGCACCAATGAGCGAATCCCGCGCATGCATACCATCCGGCTTCGATGTGGCCAGGCTGCTCACGCCCGCTGCCTTTGCGCATCCGGTGGGCGAACTGAAGCTCGAGGAAACTCACCTCTCCTGGCTCATCCTCACCGGGCCGTTCGCCTACAAGATCAAGAAACCGCTGCGGTTGGAGTACATCGATGCCGTAACGCTCGCACGGCGGCATTATCTGTGCGACGAGGAATTGCGACTGAACAGTAACTTGGCGGCGGACCTGTATGTCGATGTCGTGCCCATCACCGCAGATGGCGACCAGTTGCGCATCGGGGGATCTGGCAAGCCCATCGAGTATGCGGTCCGGATGCGGCAATTCGTTGCAACGGATGAATTGGATCATCTGCTGGATGCGAATGACGTCTCGATCAACGAGATTGCCGGCCTCGCTGACCTGCTTGCCTCGTTCCACGAAAGCGCCCCGCCTGCGGCGTCGAACGACCCCAACGTTGCTGTCGAGCACACCTTCGATATCGTACTGGGCAACCTGGCGGTACTGGTGGAACAGCTGGAACGCAGCGGCTCGAGTGCACCGGTCAGCCGCATCGCGCGTTGGCTGCAGGAGCGCCTCGAGAGCGAACGAGCGACATTGGAACAGCGCGCGATGTCCGGACACGTGCGCGACTGCCACGGCGATCTGCACTCGGGTAACGTCGTGCGGTTCCAACAACGCCTGGTGCCATTCGATCGCCTGGAGTTCAACGCGCGGCTGCGGTCGATCGACGTTCTCGACGATCTCGCCTTTCTGGTCATGGACCTGTCGGGCCACGACCGGGACGACCTGGCCCTGGTCTTGCTCAGCCGATACCTGGAGCACTCAGGCGACTATGCCGGATTGCAACTCGTGCCGCTCTACGCGGTGCATCGCGCCCTGGTGCGAGCCAAGATCGACGCACTGTCGGTGCATGCCATACCGGAGCGCGCCGTCGAATTCCAGGCACGACTCCAGCGCCGATTGCGCGGTGCCGATTATTGGTCGACATCCCGGCAACCCGCTCTGGTGTTGATGCATGGCGTCTCCGGCTCGGGAAAGAGTTGGCTGAGCGAACAACTGGTACCGGCATTGCCGGCAATCAGAATCCGCTCCGACCTGGAGAGGAAGCGGCTCGCCGGCATCGGTGTGCATCAGAGCGCATTCGCCGCCTTCCAATCCGGCATTTACTCGCCGCAGTTCTCGCATCGGACCTACGCACATCTGTGCGAATGCGCGGAAGCGGCATTGCGCGGCGGTTTCAATGTCATCGTCGACGCAGCTTTCCTCGACGCCACAGATCGCGAGCTGTTCCGCGGCCTGGCACGTCGTCTCGGTATCCAGGTCGCCATCGTCGCCTGCAGCGCCGCCCCCGAGGTGCTTGCGGAACGAATCGAGGCTCGCACCCGTGCCGGCGACGGCGTTTCGGACGCGAACTCGACTGTGCTCGCAGAGCAGCTTCGGCAACTGCAGCCCTTCGCAGCGGATGAACAATCGCACGTCATCACCGTGAACACGCAGGATGACAACGCGCTGGAGCTCGCCACGGCGGGCCTTCGACTCAAAACTGGGACTGCAACAAACAGTCAGTAGCGGGGTCAGTAGCGGGGTCAGTAGCGGGCATAGCCGAACATGCTCCGCGCGCAACTGCCGCTAGCAGCCGGACTTAAGGTTGATACTGCGGCGATATCAGCTTACGTCCATCAACAGCGCATCGGCACCGCCGCGGAAAATTTCTTGCCGGCCACGATTGGTTTGCCGCCGGCCTGTCGTCTAACAGCTCGATGCACATCAATCGCTGCCACCGCCTCGTCCTGAACCTGATCCTCTTGGCGTCTGCCGCCTTCGGACCATCCGTATTCGCGGCGGACACGCTCGATCTTGCGCAGTACCGCGGCAAGCTGGTGCTGGTCGACTTTTGGGCTTCCTGGTGCGCGCCCTGCCGCCACTCCTTTCCCTGGCTCAACGAGATGCAGGCCAAGTATGCGGCTAGCGGATTGGTGGTCGTCGGCGTGAACGTCGACCGCGAGCGCGATGCTGCCGAGCACTTCCTGCGTGAGGTACCCGCGCATTTCAGGATCGTGTATGACCCTTCCGGAACTCTCGCCGCGGGTTACGACGTACCCGGCATGCCGACCTCGTTCGTCTTCGGCCCGGATGGCAAGCTGATCGACAAGCACATCGGCTTTCAGCAGGGCTCTCGCGCCCAGCGCGAAGCCGAGCTGCAGAAACTGCTGCCACTGCCGGTGCGCTCCCACTGATATCCGTGTCACCCATGAGAATGAACCCATGAAAATCCTTCTCGCAGCAGCAGCGCTGCTCGTTGTCACCGGCTGCTCGTCGCTCGGCGTACAGCCCTGGGAGCGCGATGTCCTGGCACGGCCGGAAATGTCGCTCGATGCCAATGCGCTGGATGCGGCCATCGACGATCACATCTACTTCAGCAAAGAAGCCTCCAGCGGCGGCCGGGGATTCGGCGGCGGCGGCTGCGGTTGCAACTAGGGACTCCTGGCGATGAACGATAAATTGAATCTGCACGCCGCGCTTGCGGCAGCTACCTGTGCCTTGCTCGGAACCCCTGTCGCTGCGCCGGCAGCCGACGATGCGTCGCAACGCTGGTCGTTCGATACCAGCCTGCTCTACTACGGCGAGAGCGACGATCGCGTTCAGGACATCAGCGCGGCGCTCTCTGCACAGCGCGACTTCGATGACGATCGCAAGCTCTCGTTGAATCTCACTGCGGATACGCTGACCGGGGCGTCGGCGAGCGGCGCCATTTCCCTCGACCGGGCGCAGACGTTCACCAGTCCCTCGGGCAAGGCCACTTATTCGACACCGGCAGGCAAGGTGCCTCTCGACGATACGTTCCTGGACACGCGTATTGCGCTGAGCGGCAGCTGGACCCAGCCGCTCGCCCGCCTCTACACCGTGTCGGGAGGGCTCGGCTTCTCCAACGAGTACGACTACACGCACCTCGGTGCGAACGCCTCGCTCGCACGCGACTTCAACAAGCGCAATACCACGCTGAGCTTCGGCGTTGCGTATTCGCAGGATGACATCAAGCCGGTGGGCGGGGCGCCGATTCCGCTGTCACAGATGCTGGACGTCGGCGACCTGCGCAACAAGCGCGGTGACGACAGCAAGGATGTCCTCGACCTGTTGCTTGGATTCACGCAGGTACTGGGGCGCAACACCATAGTGCGCGTGAACTATTCATACAGCGACTCCAGCGGGTACCTGAACGATCCCTACAAGCTGCTCAGCGTCGTCGACCCGGTGACGGGCGATACCGTGACTCGCGTGGCGGCAGGTGGCCAGGGCCCGGACGGTGTCTATCGTTATGAGAACCGGCCCGATTCACGCACCAAGCAGGGGATCTACGCCGAGATGAAACACGCGTTCGGCGCTCGCGTGTGGCAACTGTCGTATCGATTCATGACCGACGACTGGGGCATCGATTCGAATACGCTGGAAACGCGGCTGCGCTGGCCGCTCGGCGCGGCCAACTTCATCGAACCGCAGCTGCGTTACTACACGCAAAGCGCGGCCGATTTTTATCGCTCCAGCCTGATCGCAGGTCAGCCGCTGCCGGAGTATGCGTCGGCGGACTTTCGTCTCGGCGAGTTCGACGCAGTGACGCTCGGCATCAAATTCGGACACCGCACCGCGACCGGCAATGAATGGAGTACCCGGCTCGAATATTACCAGCAGAGCGGCGATGTCCCGGGCAACCAGATCGTCGGCAGGCAGGCCGCACGCGAGCAGTATCCGGATCTGAGCGCCCTCATCGTGCAGTTCGGCTATCGCTTCGGACTCTGACGTGTGCACGGCCCGGGCGCCATGTCGCTGACACGCGAACCGGACCATTGGGTCGGCCGGTTCGTGGCGATGGCCTGTCCATGCGAGGTGTTGATCGACAGCCCCACCGAGGCACTTGCGCGCGTCGTCGTCGATTGCGTGTCGCAATGTGCCTGGCGGATCGAGCACAAATTCAGCCGCTATCGCCAGGACAACATCGTCCATCGGATCAATACCAGCAACGGCCGGCCCATCCATGTCGATGACGAGACGGCCCGGTTGCTCGATTTTGCCGCGACCCTTACCGCAGTGTCGGAGGGCCGGTTCGATATCACCTCCGGCATTCTGCGCAAGGCATGGATTTTCGATGGCGGCACGCACGTGCCGGCGCAAGCCGACATCGACGCGCTGCTGGCTTGTGTCGGCTGGCACAAGGTGCTGTGGGACAGGCAGGCGTTGCAGCTTCAGCTCCAGCCCGGAATGCAGATCGACTTCGGTGGAATCGGCAAAGAGTACGCCGTAGATACCGCCGCAACGCTCGCGAACAGCACCGCTCCCGGCCTCAGTTGCGTCGTCAACTTCGGCGGCGACATCGCCGTGGTGAACGAACGTCGCGACCGACAACCTTGGAAGATCGGTATCGAGAGCCCGGATCGCGCCGGGACGCCGACACACATCGTCCCCCTCCTGCGCGGTGCACTCGCGACCAGCGGCGACTCACGTCGATTCGTTCTGCATGCAGGCCGCAGGTATTCGCACATTCTCGATGCCCGCACCGGGTGGCCCGTCGAGCACGCGCCACGAGCCATCAGCGTCGCCGCCGACACCTGTACGCAAGCCGGCACCCTGACGACATTGGCCATGCTCAGCGGCGCGCAGGCCGAGACGTTTCTCAAGGCCAGCGGGGCGAAGTACTGGCTGCAATAATCGGCGCGCGGGTGTGACAGGCGGCGAGATGCTCGGTGTCAAGCAGGGCGATTCAATAAAACGGCAGCGCCGAGGCGAAGTCGGGCGGCTTCACCACCAGCAGATCGCATGTCAGGTGTTCAAGCAGCTTCTCCGCAGTACTGCCGATAAAAACCCGTTGCAGCCCACTGCGTGAGATTGCTCCGAGAGCAAGTATGTCCGCCTCGATTTCGCTTGCCAGCTGCGGCAACACATCCACCGGCACGCCCATCCGGACATGCACATGCCGGGCATCGACCGCATGAACGCCGGCCAGCGTGGACACCTCAGCCATTCTCTCCTGCTGTAACCTGGCTACCACATCGGCGGCCAGCACCGTCATCATCGCCGCGCCCTCACCGGCGACAGCGGCTTCAGGAAGCAAGGGCAGGAAAGCATGCAGTACATGCAGCGATCCGTGGCTACGGGCGGCAAGATAGGCCGACCAGTCGAGAATACGCTCATCGAGCACATGAGGTTTGTCGTTGACGTGTGTGGGATCCACCGCTGCCGCGATCACGATCGAATCGCGCCAGACGGTGGGCCGCGTGAGCAACAGGGGGACCGGACACCCTCGAATCAGGTGCCAGTCCGTATGGGTCAGAAAAGTCCGCTCGAACAGTGAGTGATGATGAGTATCCTTGACGACCAGATCGGCGCTGGTACGCGCCGTCCGATCGAGCAGCCTGGCATACAGGGGATCGCCGTACTCGACTTCCACACTGACATCGATGCCCTGCTGTCTCCCGGAGACGGCCAACGGTTCCAGCAACGACTGCAGCGCGGCCGGAAAGTTCTCGCGCGTGTCCCGAGTGAGGTGGGCAGCGAGCCGGTCTTCACGCGAAGCCGTCGTCTCGCAAGCATAGAGCTCGACGCGCGCTGCGCACTGCAATGCAATTCGGTACGCCTTGCGCACCGCCGGATGTTCGCTCGCCGTGGGATCGACGATCACCAGAATGTTGTCGATTCGGCGCAAGGGGCGCTCATCCGTTGTTGCGGTCACAGTGCGGGTCCTCCAGATTGGAGACGAATGGTCGCACTACGCGTGGACAGCGGAATGGGTGGTTCCGCGTAGCCGCCTCGGGCCGGCCGCAGTCGGACTTCGATTGTTGCCACAGCTGCCGGCGGATGCCATAGCGGGCGAATTTTCGATCAAACTGTGCGGTAATGGCGCTGGGAGCAAGTTGCAAGAGTTTTTTTCACCCGCCGCTAAGGGACAGGCACAGGGCATTGCGGGGTTTTCGCAGGTGTCGCTTGCCTGCAGATCAGGCAGGCTCTCCTAGTGCAAGTGAGTGGTGAATAGTGATTGGTGAGTGGTAAGAAGGCTACGTTTAGCTGCATGGTTCTTTAATAGGGGCTTTGACGGACGGTGTTGTGGACGAGGTGACAAAGAAAACCCGGGTCGAGTTGGGGCGGCATCGTCGGGAGCATTCCTTGTTCGAGGAACTCATGACCATTTCCCGTGCAGCTGCACTGGAGGAAATGGCCAGCGGAATCGCTCACGAACTCAATCAGCCGCTCGGTGCCATCGTGACGTTTGCCCAGACTGCAGAGCGCATCGCGCAACGGCCCGAGAACTCGCCGGTCAGCGTCGGGGAAGTATTGAAACTCATCAGCAAGGAAGCGCTGGCCGCCGCCGAGGGTATCCGGCGGATCCGACAACTGTTCAACCGTGCCAGCCTGGTGACTGCATCCTGCTCGATTGCGGAAGTGCTCAATGAATTGGCTCCGGTGCTTGAACTGCTGGGCTCACAGAGCGGTGTCGGTCTGGTCATGGAAATCGACGACGCGCTCCGACCGGTCAGTATCGATCGGCTGCGGGTACAGCACGTATTATTCACGCTGGTACAGAATGCTTTTGAAGCCAACCGGCTTGCCGGCGGCGAAGACCGGGTGACCATCCGGGCGCATGGCGATCGTTATGGCATTGAAGTGTCGGTGATCGATACGGGCCCAGGGATCAACGAGGAACATCGGCCGCAGATATTTCATCCGTTTTTCACGACCAAGGCCACAGGAACGGGATTGGGGCTGACCTCGGCTCGTGCCATCATTGAGGCCCATCAGGGAACCATCGGATTTGAAAAACTTGACCCGCAGGGCACGAGATTCTGGTTTCGTCTGCCCGCTGGCGAAACAGGTGCAAACTCATGAACGAACCCCTCAAGACGAAGGTGAAGGCGCCAACCATCTATGTCGTCGATGACGACGAAAGCATGCGTCAGGCAATCGCACTGCTGTTGCGGACAGTCGGCTACAGCCCTGTCGTATTTGCTCGACCTGGGGACTTTCTGTCCAAATACGATTCGAACCAGCATGGTTGCGTGGTTCTGGATATCCGCATGCCGGACATGAGCGGCCTGGAAGTGCAGCAGGTGTTGAACCGAGCCGGCGCCCTGCTGCCTGTGATCTTCATCACCGGCCACGGTGACATCCCCATGGCCGTGCAGGCGATGAAGGATGGGGCCTTCGATTTTCTGACCAAGCCGTTTCGCGACCAGGACCTGCTCGATCGGATCAACAACGCATTGAAACAGGATAGCGAGAATCGGGCGGCGGTCGACAAGCACGCGGACCTGCGCCGTCGCGCCGAATCCCTCACCGCCCGCGAGCGCGAAGTCCTTGCGCTGGTGGTCGACGGCAAAGCCAACAAGGTCGTCGCCATCGATCTTGGATTGAGCGAGCGTACGGTGGAAATCCATCGCGCCAATGTGATGGAAAAAATGGGCGCGCGCTCTGTCGCCCACCTCGTGAAAATGTACCTGACGCTGAATGGCGAACAGATCAGTGAATAATCCGTAATATGCTGTCGCTGCGGTTCCAGCTCAATCCCTGCCCATGCGGGGGCGCGCCCGCCCAACCGGCGACTTGAACCCGGACGGCTTGACGACCAGCACATCGCAGTCGATGTGATCGATGACGCGTTCCGCCGTATTGCCGATCACGGATCGATCGTGAAAGCTGCGCGATACCGCGCCCATGACCAGCACGTCCGTGCGACCGCGCGCGGTCACCGAACCCAGCACATCGACCGGACTGCCCTCACGGAGCAGGCATTGATCCCTATCGACATCGTGGCGCAGTGCAAGGTTCGCGATGCGCGCCTCGATATCGGCCTTCCGGCGCTGTAGTTCTGCCGTCATTCGACTGCGTCCAGCTTTGTTCCTCGCATCGGCATCGACCGGCTGCTGAAAAGCATGTACCAGATCTATCGTACCGCCGAACTGCTGCGTCAGTCCCTGCGCCGTCTTGAGCAGACGATCGTCGAGGCGTGCAGGCTTTTCATTCGCATGAAATGGATCGACGGCAACCCGTATGCGCGGCGCGGCAGGCAGCGTCTTCGAGCGTGCAAACCAGACGGGACAGGGGCAAGCACGTATCAGCTCCCAATCGGTGTTCGCCAGCACCCAGCGTGCCAGTTTGGAATGGCGGTGTGCCTCCGCGACCAGCAGGTCGGGTCGTTCTTTGAGCACGTGGCGCACGATGGCTTCGTGTATCGGGTAGTCCCACTCAACTACGCAATTCACCTTGATGCCGCGCCGCGTGTGTTCAGTCGCGAGTTCACGCAGACGCTGCAGCCGCTGAGCCGTAGCCGATTTGATGATCTGCGTTCTGGAGCCCAGCACTGCCTCCGGTGTCGGCTGCGGAATCATGAACACGTTCAACAACGTCAGCTGTGCCCCGCTCCGGGCGGCAAGTTCGGCGGCCTTGTCGATTGCCAGATGCTCGCTGCGGAACGGGTCGATGACGACGGCTGCGATCGACTTCCATGCAGTGGCGGTCATTGCTGTGCATCCTGTGTTTTGGTTTTGTTTGCTTCGTTGCGGTCGGCGGCGCCGCGATCAGTCGACGTGACAGGCGCGCCCGCAGACACTGCTGGTCGCTGCAGCAACCACAGATAGTCGGCGAGGCGGCCCGTCACGATTCTGGTGGCACGCTCGGCGTTGGGATCGCCAATGGACGCGCGCGCCAGATCTTCTCCCCAGACCGGCATCGTGCGTGTGCCGTGCGCCGCGAGAATGTGTCGGCCGTCGATGATGCGCTCGACGAGATCGCGCGGGAACGCCCCGCCATGACGACGCGCGATCAGGGTGAGATCCGGCACTTCCCGCGTTAGTGATTTCGCCACCGGCCCATCGCCCCTGCCTGCCGCGCCGTGACAGGACACGCACCAACTCTCGTAAAGCTGCTTGCCGGACAGCGCCACATAGTCCGTGGCGCGAGCTGGCATGGCACTCATCCCGGCAAATGCGGTGAGCGCGAACAAGATTCCGGTGCGGCGAGATCTGATCATGGGCGTACTCCTGTGCTGCAACTATCCTCGTGCGTGAGCTGCCGCTCCATGAGGGAAGCCACGGCATCGATGCGGGACACTCCGCAGTGATCGAATGATGCCGCCTTCATTCGATGCCAGACGGATGCCGCTGCCAGGGCCTCGCGCAAACTGTGACACTCAGCGCAAGTCGCGGTCAGCCATCAGTTTTTGCCGTAAGGGAACATCTCTGCGGGATACCGCGCAGTCGCTACTGGGGTTTGCGTAGTTTGCAATCGGCAGCGATCCATTATCTTTCTCCCGCGCGCACCCACGGAGGTGATCGCAACCGTCCAGCACGAGATTCCACATGCCTAAGACCGAAACGTACAACGACCATGTCGTTCGCCTGTTCCTGCTCGCCGCCGCAGTGTGGGGCATTGTCGGAATGTTCATCGGCGTGCTGGCGGCCGCGCAGCTCGCCTGGCCCGCGCTGAACTTCGATGTGTCCTGGCTGACCTTCAGTCGCATTCGCGCCAACCACACATTCGGCGTGATCTTTGCGTTCGGCGGCTCGGCACTCATGGGCACTTGTTACTACGTCGTGCAGCGCACCGGTCATACGCGCCTCGCGTTCGGCAAGCTGGCGATGTTTACTTTCTGGGGCTGGCAACTGGCGCTGTTTCTGGCGATGGCGACCATGCCGTTCGGCATCACGCAGAGCAAGGAATACGCCGAACCGGAATGGTTCATCGACTTGCTGGTGGCCGTCGTCTGGGTCGCCTTCGGCACCGTGTTCTTCGCTACGCTGGCACGCCGGCGCATTCGCCACATCTATGTCGCGAACTGGTACTACAGCGCATTCATCATCGCTGTCGGCCTGCTGCACATCGTCAACAACCTTGCCGTGCCGGTGTCCCTGCTCAAGTCATACCCGATCTATTCGGGCGTCGTCGATGCCATGGTGCAATGGTGGTACGGCCATAACGCGGTGGCGTTTTTTCTGACGGCCGGATTTCTCGGCATGATGTACTACTTCGTGCCCCGACAGGCACAGCAGCCGCTGTGGAGTTATCGATTCTCCATCGTCAACTTCTGGGCACTCATCTCCGTGTACATGTGGGCCGGTTCACATCACCTGCTGTACAGCGCGCTGCCGGACTGGGTGCAGTCCGTCGGCATGGCGTTCTCGCTCATCCTGCTGATGCCGAGTTTCGGATCGGCCGCCAACGGCCTGCTGACGTTCAACGGCTCGTGGCACAAGTTGCGCACCGATCCGGCGGTCAAGTTCATGGTGCTGGCCCTGGTGTTCTACGGCGCCTCGACCTTCGAAGGTTCAATGATGGCGATCAAGTCCGTCAATTCGCTGACGCACTACACCGACTGGACTGTCGCTCACGTCCATTCCGGCGCAATCGGCTGGGTCGCGATGATCACCATCGGTTCGTTGTACGCCATGGCACCGCGTGCACTCGGTCGACCGGCGATGCATTCCATTGGCGCCATGGACCTGCACTTCCGGCTGCATCTGAGCGGACTGCTGCTCTATATCTTCGCCATGTGGGCAGCCGGCGCCACCGAGGGCCTGATGTGGCGCGCGACCAGTGCGGACGGCTCGCTGAAGTACAGCTTCATCGCCAGCCTGATCGCGATCAAGCCTTACTACATCGTGCGACTGCTGGGTGGCGTGCTCGTGCTCTCCGGCATGGTCGTCATGGCATGGAATCTCTGGCACACCGCGGCCGACGCACGCGCCAACCTCATCAAACCCATTCCCGTACCGATTCCGGAGCCCGAGCCGCATCAGGTGCCTTCACCGCTGCCAGCGCTCGGGTAACACCATGGCACTCAACCATCAGCATTTGGAAAAAATCGAAAAGCACGCCGGCCTGCTCGGCGTTCTGATCGCCGTCATGGTGTCGCTCGGCGGACTCGCCGAAATCACGCCGTTGTTCGTCAAGGCTCACACCGTCGAGCCCGCGCCGGGCATCAAGCCCTATGGCGCGTTGCGGCTCGCCGGCAAGGACATTTATGTGCGCGAGGGCTGCTATCAGTGTCACTCGCAGATGATCCGCACGTTGCGCTTCGAAACACAGCGCTATGGCGCGTATTCGGTGGCCAACGAGTCGGTGTACGACCGGCCGTTTCAGTGGGGTTCCAAGCGCACCGGCCCGGATCTCGCGCGCATCGGTGGAAAATATTCCGATGACTGGCAACGCCAGCATCTGCTGCGCCCACGCAGTCTGATGCCGGACTCCAATATGCCGAACTATCCCTGGCTCGAACTGGCGAAACTCGACATCGCTGACATCCAAGCGCGCATGCGCACGCTGCGCTTCCTCGGCGACCCTTACACCGATGCGGACATTGCCGCGGCTCCTGCCCAGTTGCAGGGCAAGTATGAAATCGATGCCCTGATCGCCTACCTGCAGGGTCTGGGCGTCGACAACGTCCCTGCCACAACGTCGGACTTACCGGCCGTGCCCGGCGACAAGCCCGGCGCCCCTGCGCCACAGCCGAATGATTTCGAATCCAAGAGGAATTTGCGATGAATACGCCCTTGATGAATACGCTGTGGGGACATGTCATCGGTGCGGGCATCGTCATCCTGATGCTCGGCTTCATCGGCATCTGGGTCTGGGCGTGGCTGCCGCATCACCGCAAGACGTTTGCGCAACTCGCGCGGGTACCGATGGAAGATCCATTGAGCTGCAGTGTTGCGCGATCGAATCGCGCCGGCGATAAGGACGTAAGGCGATGAGCAGCTTCTGGTCAGGCTGGGTCAAGTTTCTAATCGTCCTGAATCTGGGGATCACGCTGCTGCTGTTTGTGTGGGCGCTGCGCATTCGGATTCCCACTCAACATGACGGGACGACCGGCCACGTCTGGGCTCACGGCGTGCTGCGCGAAGCCGTGCGCAAATTGCCGACGTGGTGGGTGCTGTTTTCCATCGGCATCCTGATCTGGGGCCTGTCGTACCTGGTGCTGTACCCGGGCTTCGGTGAGTATCAAGGTACGCTCGGCTGGACCTCGCAGCAGGAACTCGAGCGCGACACCCTGGCCAACGGCGCCAAACTGGAAGCTCGCTTCAGCCCGTGGCGCGATCTGAGCATCGAGCAGCTCGCCACAGATCGCGACGCCACGCACGCCGGGGATCGGCTCTACCAGGACAACTGTGCTGCCTGCCATGGAGCAACAGCGCGCGGCAATAGTGTCGTGGGCGCGCCGAATCTGGTGGACGATGACTGGCTCTACGGCGGCGAATCGGCAACGATTCTGGCGAGCATTCTTGAAGGCCGCAGTGGTGTCATGCCCGGCTGGGAAGGCGTCCTCGGACGCGATGGTGTGAATGAAGTTGCTGCCTACGTGGTCAGTCTCAGCGGCGTCATTGCACCTGCGGACTGGGTAGCGGCAGGCAAGTCGCGCTTCGATACATTGTGTGTCGCTTGCCATGGCGCCGACGCTCGCGGCAATCGCGCCGTGGGCGCACCCAATCTGACCGACAAGTCTTGGCTGTATGGTGGCGACTTCGCCAGCATCACGCAAAGCATCCGGCACGGCCGCAATGGCGTCATGCCGCCGTGGCGTCATCGGCTCACAGCGGACCAGGCACGCTTGATTGCGGCGTGGCTGTATGCAAAAGCGCCCGAGGAGAAAACCGATGCACAGTGAAAGATGCGGCAAGGAACAGCCTTGGTACCGCGCGCCCGTGGCGTGGTTGGGCATTGCGGTGTTCATGGCGCTGCTGGCCGGTTGCATTGCGGTCATCGTCATGGCCGACCTGTACGCAGACGAGGCCCTGCCTGTCGCCGGTGAACGAGTACTGAAGATGCCGACGTCGCACCGCATGCCGGCGGCGACACCGACGAACCAGTGAACGCGATGAGCCCGCAGACCTGCTGGCATTGTGGCGAGCCGACGCTCGCGACAATCCCTATTCACGTGGAGATCGCGGGCGAGTCACGAACGCTGTGCTGCCATGGCTGCGTCGCCGCAGCTCAATGGATACAACAGCTGGGTCTGTGGGATTACTACCGGCTGCGCACAGGACCCGCACGCAAACCGTCGACATCACCCGATGACGATCGACGTACCAATATTGCCTGGAGCCGCCCTGATGCGAACCAGCACGTAGTACGCAAGGCCGGCAATGGGCACAGCGAGACCATGCTGCTGGTCGAGGGCGTCCGCTGCTCGGCCTGCGTATGGCTGATCGAACGCGTTCTCGGTGCGGTACCGGGAATCAGCAGTGTCCAGGTGAACGCCGCATCGCGTCGCGCCCGCATTGTCTGGGATGACTCGCGCATCACACTGACGCAGATTCTCGATCTGCTCAGTCGCAGCGGCTATCGCGGGCTGCCACTGAATTCGCAATCGCTGGACGACAGCCGTCGACGCGAATCGCGCGATGCGCTCAAGCGCCTGCTGGTCGCTGCTTTCGGTGCCATGCAGGCCATGATGTTCGCCTCGGTGCTGTACTTGGGTGCGATCGATGCGACTGACACCTCGACTCGCCAACTGTTTCGCTGGCTGGGATTTCTCGCGGCGACGCCAGTAGTGCTCTACTCTGCCCGACCGTTCTTCGCTGGTGCATGGCGTTCGCTGCAGGCGCGGCAGCCGGGTATGGACGTGCCTGTCGCGCTGGCGATAGCGATGATCTACGCAGCCAGCCTGTTCGAGGCCGTGCGCGGCAACGGTCATGTGTACTTCGACTCCGTGTCGATGTTCGTTCTGTTTCTGCTGGCCGGTCGCTTTCTGGAAATGCGCGCGCGGCATCGTGCCGGCGATCTGACGGATGCGCTGGCACGTCTGACGCCACCATTCGCAGATCGCTTGGTGCGCGACGGCACGGTCGAGCGTGTGTCGGTGCACGAACTTGCCGTCGGTGACACCGTGCTCGTTACCGAGGGTAGCATCGTCCCGGCCGATGGATTGTTGCTGAGCGCGGCCTGCCGCGTCGACGAAGCATTGCTCACCGGCGAATCCTCACCGCAGGCCCGATCTCGAGGCGACACGGTGATTGCCGGCAGCACGCTCATCGATGGTCCCGCGCAGCTGCGCGTCCTGCGGATTGGCAATGATACGGCCCTCGCGGGCATCGCCACGCTGGTCAGTCGCGCGCACGCCCAGCGTCCGCAGCTCGCGCAGTTGGGCGAGCGTGCGGCTTCGCGCTTCGTGATCCGCGTGTTGGCACTGACGGCATTGACGATCGCCTTCTGGAATTACGTCGATCCGTCGCGGGCTTTCGCTGCGGCGCTGGCGGTGCTGGTCGTCTCATGCCCCTGTGCCTTTGCACTCGCCGTTCCGGCAGCGATCACCCGTGCGATCTCGGTGCTTGCACGACATGGCGTGCTGATCGTAAAGCCCGATGCCATTCAATCGCTCGCCGCGGCGACTCATGTGGTGTTCGACAAGACCGGCACACTGACGGACCCTCATCTCTCGCTGTCCGATGTGAGCACCACGAGCCGTGTCACGCGTCAGTCCGCATTGCAACTGTCGCTCGCGATCGCACGCGCAAGCAGGCATCCCACCGCACGCGCCATCGTTGCAGCCTGCGGCGATCTGAAATGCGATCCGCAAGACTCGGCCAGTCATGTCATTGCGCTTTCCGGCTTCGGCTTGCGTGCCACCGTCGACGGTAGGGAGGTGCGATTGGGGCGTGCTGATTTTGCACTCGGCAGCGCAGAGGTCCTGCCGACCGACGATTGCGTCGTGCTCGCAGACGATGCCGGCACCCTTGCCACGTTCAAATTCAGCGAACGCTTGCGTACCGGCGCCCGTGAAGCAATCGCCGGCTTGCAAGCGCAGGGACTGCAGGTCGCCGTTGCGAGTGGCGACGCCATTGCAAAGGTCGCGAGCATCGCAGCCGCCGTCGGTGTGACGACCTGGCGCGGCCGCTTGCTACCCGCCGACAAACTCGCGTGGATTTCCGCGATGCGCGCCGCAGGCGCGCGCGTCATCGTTGTCGGCGACGGCGTCAACGATGCGCCTGTGCTCGCCGGCGCCGACGTCGGCATTGCGCAGGCTGGCGGTGCCGACATCGCTCAAGCCAGCAGTGATGTGGTACTCGTCGGCGGACGGCTCGAGGCTCTGCCGCTGGCTCGCCAGATCGCTCAGGAAACACTGACCATCCTGCGCCAGAATCAGCGCTGGACCATGCTCTACAACTTCACTGCGGTGCCGCTCGCCGCTGCCGGCATGGTGCATCCCTGGCTCGCGGCATTGGGCATGTCGTTGAGCTCGGTGTGCGTGCTGCTGAATGCGCTGCGTATCGGACGCCGCAGCGATCGGAACCCTGTTGTCCACGCCCCTCCGGTCACCGCAGGCAACCTGCCGCAAGGATGTGTCGTTTGAACATTCTGCTCATCATGATCCCGCTGTCGGCACTGCTGATCGTGGGCGCCGCCGTGGCCTTCTTCTGGGCGGTCGATCACGATCAGTTCGACGACATGGACACGCCGGCGCTGTTGCCGCTCGATGACAGCCCGCAGAACGGCTCTGAAATGCAATGAACGGCATGTTGTCGATCGGCGCCGCGTGGCTGCTTGGCCTGGCTGCCAGCGGCCACTGCGTGGTCATGTGTGGTGGCATTTCCACTGCACTAAGCATCGCCACGGCACGACACGCCGACGGACGCCCGCGTCTCACGCTGCTTGCCGGATACCAGATCGGACGCATCACGTCGTACGCACTCGCGGGATTGCTGTTTGCTGGCGTGCTCGGCAGTGTGATCGCGCTGCTCGACAATGCAGCGGTTCGCTACGGCCTGTGGATACTCACGGCATTGTCGTTCCTGTTCGCTGCCGCGGTGGCGTTTGGACGTTTTCGTGATATCAGCGGCGTACTTGGCCGTCGCGCCTGGTCGACCATCGCGCCGCTCGGACGTCGCCTGCTTCCCGTGTCCAGTCCCGCCAGGGCGCTCGCCTTCGGCATGTTGTGGGGATGGATGCCCTGCGGCTTCGTCTATTCGGTCCTGCTCATCGCGACATTGCAAGCCGATCCCCTTCGCGGTGCGCTGATCATGGCAGCTTTCGGACTGGGCATGTCACCTGCGCTGCTTGCGTTCGGATCCGGCGCCCAGTGGATTACTCGCGCCTTCGCACCGATTCGTACTCGACAGATCGCGGGATCATTGCTGTTGCTCAGCGCCGTGATCACCCTCGCCGGTCCCTGGCTAGTGCATCTGATGCCGACCTTGAACACGATGCTGCCATTCGACTGCACGCCGATTCCGATTCGATAGACCGCCGTCAGTCCTTATTCTGGATTTAGCAGCGTTGGTTACTTCGCGCGCGCGAGCATGTCATCGACCATGGCAAAGGCGCGTTGGCTTGCGGAAGCGAATTCCGCGCCCTTTCTGATTTCGGCATGACCGTACGTGTGTAAGCCGACGGGCGCCGCTTGCATCATGTGCAAAGCCTTGCGGTTGTTGCGGCCGGAGCCGATGTAGAAGCGCTCGTAAAGCTCCTGGCGCCCGGCGAGCCCCGAACCCACGAAGTCCCACGCCAGGCGAAACAGTGCGGCGCGCTCTGCGGCGCCGATGTCGTTCGCGCTGTTGATGTACACATCGATGAGCGGCCGCAGCTGCGGATCATTGAGCATGCCGCGACTCGGCGTGACCAAGAGATTGTGACTGCCGATGAGGGAGACGATCTCCATCGCCCGCGGGATCCACTGCGTCATCATCGCGCGCAGCGGGTCGAGCGAGCGAGCGTCCGGGAAGAACACGCCATCGCCGTGGTCGTACGCATATTCTTCTGCCAGCAGCAGCGCCGAGCGAGTCAATTCGATGTAGCATAGGATCTCGCCCAGCATCTCCTGAGTACTCTCGCTCTTGTCGTTGATCGCTTGCGCCATGCGCGCGCCGAGGCCATAGGCGAACTCGAGCTTCGCGATCGCGCGGATGGTGGTCTGCTGCTGCATGTTCGGAAAAAATCCGGTCGTGGCAATCGTGTTGTACACGTCGATGTGACCGTGGTTGAACAGGCGCGACTTCGGAATCTCCACATTGTCGAAAATCGCGAAGGCATCCTGCTCATCGAAGCGGCTGGAAAGCGGCTGATCGAACGGGTCCACGCCTGGATGCACCGTACTGTCGCGGCACAAGAACGTCAGCCCGGGGGAGTCCATGGGAATGCCGAAGGACAGTGCATACGCTTCGGCGCCTTGCTGCATGATCGGATGGCCGCTCCACACTACCAGCTCATCGGCATACGGGGCGAGCGTGGCGAGCACACGCGAGCCTTTCACGACGATGCTGTCTTTGGTCTCGGCGACTTTGTGCAGGGCATGCTCGGTTCCGGCGATCAGCTGCTCGCGCGACTTGTCGATGGTCGGGTGAATCAGCGTATGCGTCGTGGAAATGTCTTCACGGCGCAGATACTTCTGATACTCCACCAGGTTGTGAGCGCCTTCCGTGTTCTTGCCCTCCTTGCCGGCCCACACCCGCCAATGCCCGGCAAAGCCCGCAAAACAGACGCTGTTGTAGTCAGGGCTGCGGCCCATGTGACCGACGGTATAGCTATGAATCCGCTCCAGGCCCCGCCGACGCCGCTGCAGATCGGCTTTGGAGTGCGGAATAATATGACTCACGTTGATGAGTTCGCCG
Organism: Gammaproteobacteria bacterium; assembly: GCA_020029545.1. Taxonomy (GTDB): domain Bacteria; phylum Pseudomonadota; class Gammaproteobacteria; order Steroidobacterales; family Steroidobacteraceae; genus Steroidobacter. The sequence continues at coordinate 708 of JAIBJL010000017.1, read as the reverse complement.
CTCTGCGGGTCGGGAAACAGGCACTCGCTGGCATATTGATGCTGCAGATCGAAGAGTGCGGCCATGGTCTTGGCGCCGCCCGCAAGTGCCGGATGCGTGGTGACGTCCTCGACGCGCTCGTTGCCGAGCCGAAGATCGCGCTTGCGGCGCTTCAGGCCCTGAAGAAATTGCTCCCCTGTTCTTGCGCCCATGCTTCGCTCCGGTGGTGGTTGATTGAGTTTGACGCGAAGGCCTTGCCATCAGGAAATCGCGCGGTCGCAAATACTTCTTCTTATGAGATATCTCTCAATTCTCCACTTTTGATGACCCCTGTCAACATGCTTTAATGAGCAGTGCGCGCCGCGGTGCGCAAACTACGCGAGCCAAGTGAGGATTCGATGTCTGCAGAGTCTGTTGCTGTGCAAAGCAACCGCTTCCATCGCGAAGCGAAAACCAAGGACAAGCGTTCGCGCACCCAAGCGCGGCTGATGGACGCGGCCGTGAGCTTGTTTGCAGAGCTCGGGGTCGATGCCACTTCGGTGTTGGAGATCACTGCCGCGGCCAAGGTCGCCAATGGCACCTTCTACAATTACTTCAAAGATAAAGACGCCATCGTCGAAGCCGTCTATCGCGCCGTCACCCAGACGCTGGTCACCCAAATCATCGCCAGTCTCGATCGGTTGGACGACGGGCCGGAGCAGATCGCGCTCGGCACGATCTGGTTTACCG
>JAIBJL010000195.1 GCA_020029545.1 Gammaproteobacteria bacterium | reverse complement strand
AACGTCGCCAGGCACCACCAGGTGTGAGGATCAGCGATCGGGCGTTCGGGAGGGATTGGAGATATCCGATTACTTCCGGGTACCGAACGCGCTGAACGAAGGGCCTGGGGCGCGGGGCCTGGGCAGGAACGAACACTGGTCGATTATCTGCGCAGCGCTGTGATCAAGCCGTGCAGAGCGCGACACGTTCGCGAGATTGACAGCTCCAGATCCCGGGCACTTGTCGCTGTAACATATCCGAGTCGAATGGCGATCGAGATTTCATACTCGAGTTCACGGGCCGATCCATAGGCGATTCCGAGGAATCTCAAATAGTCGGGTTTAGTTTCGCGCGCGGCGCCTTCGACGATGTTCGCTCCGATCGATATCGCTGAACGCCTCAGCTGCGAGGTCAGCGTGAATCTCTCGTCCGGCGGGAACTTCCGGGTAACTGCATAGATCCGCATTGCCAGCGAATCCGCTAATTGGAAGACTTCAAGCTTTCTATGGTCACGCATACGACTCCTCCATGAGTCTTTTCCTGCCCAGGCCCCACGCCCCCCAGGCCCTTTCTGTGGTTGATCGCCTCTGCGATCACCACCATTTCCACCACGACCTGCTTTCCTCGTGGGGGTTGTCCGCCGAGGCGAAGTTCTCCTTCAGCACCTTATCCGAGTTCGCAGCCAGGTCGGTCATGCCGAGCGCGGCGTAGGAGGCCTTCATGATCTGCAGTGCGCGGTGTACTTGCGGTGAACCGTCGTAGTTTTCGACGGTGTACTTGGCGCGATTGATCGCACCGACATAGGCGCCACGCTTGAGGTAGTAGTCGGCGACATACACCTCGTACGCGGCCAGGCGATTGCGCAGGAAAATCATGCGCTGTCGCGAGTCGGCGGCATAGGTGCTGTCTGGAAAGCGCTGGATCAACGACTGAAACGACTGGAACGATTTACGCGCATCGATCGGCGGACGTTCGGTCAGGTCCGCGTGGAACCAGCGTTCCAGGAAGTTCGGGTTGCGTTCGAATTGCACCAGGCCCTTGATGTAGTAGGCGTAATCCACGCGCGGATGCGCAGGATTTTCACGAATGAATTGGTCGGCCTGGTCGATCGCCGCTTCCGGTTCACGATTCCGATAGTAGGCATAGAGCAGGTCCAGCTGCCCTTGACGTGCGGGATTACTGAACGGGAAGCGCGCTTCGAGCTGCTCGTAATAGGTGATGGCGTCGCGATAGTTGCCGTCGTCCGAGTCCTTCTTGGCCAGTTCGTACAGCTTGTCGGGGCTGCCGATGAGTTCTTTGGCCTTGTTGCTGCAGCCACCGAGGGCGAGTAGCAGGGTGGCCGTGGCCAAAGTCAGGAGGTGCGGGAGAGAATTCTTGAGCATTGTTCAGTGCGTATCGGTTGCTGCGGCGCTGGCGGGCCGGTTCGGTTCAGGCGTTGATCTTGAAGGATCGGCGATGGCTTCTCGCGGGCCATCTCGCCGGATTGCCGGTCGGGTGGCGGAGTATAGCGTCACCGTGTGGCTCGTTGCCCCTGGGCCTGGGGCGCGGGGCCTGGGGCAGGAAACGGATTGGCGTACACGCTGTGGCGCATGGAATTCGAGTCTCCTAGCCAGGCCCCACGCCCCAGGCCCTGGCGCCAAGGCAGTAGGTTGGAGTTGAGTCGCGGGACAAACATTCTTTGAGTCGTGCCATCGGGTCTAGCGTAAGGACTGGATCTGTGCAGACTTGGTTCCATCACAGGATGCTGAAAAACGCTATCCTGCCGTTTTCCCAAATCACCAGCGAGACGTCTGGCAGGTCCGCTGCGCCCCCCTGTTGACCGATGATCAATGAGTTCATGACCGCACCGATACGCCAGACCCTGCTGATTCCGCTCGAACACGCCGGTCACCGGCTTGATCAGTCCCTCGCGGCGCTGTTGCCGGACTATTCGCGTACGCGGATCAAGGACTGGATCGAGCGCGGGCAGATCCTGATCAACGGCGCCTCCCCGCGCCCCAAGGACCGGGTGATGGGCGGGGAAAAGGTGGAAGTCAGCGCGACCCTGCCCGATGCCGTGGCGGTCGCACCGGAGTCCATCCGTCTCGACATCGTCCATCAGGACAGTCACGTGCTGGTCGTCAACAAGCCTGCCGGATTGGTCGTGCACCCGGGCGCCGGCAATGCCGCCGGTACGCTGCAGAATGCGCTGCTGCATTTCGACCCAAGCCTGTCGGTGTTGCCGCGGGCCGGTATCGTGCACCGGCTGGACAAGGATACGACCGGATTGCTGGTTGTGGCGCGCACGCTGGAGGCGCACACGGCGCTGGTCAGGGCGCTGGAAGCGCGCGATGTCAAACGCGAATACGAGACAATTTGCATCGGTGTCATGACGGGAGGCGGCACGGTGAACGCGCCGATCGATCGTCATCCGGTAGACCGACTGCGGCAGGCGATCCGTGAGAGCGGCAAGGAGGCGATCACTCACTATCGCGTCGCGCAGCGCTTTCGCGGTCACACGCATGTCCGGGTGAATCTCGAAACCGGGCGCACGCACCAGATCCGCCTGCATCTGTCGCACATCCGCTATCCCATCGTCGGCGACCGCGTATACGGCGGACGGGCCCTGCTGCCGCGCGGTGCAACGCAGGAACTGGTCGACGCATTGCGTATTTTCAAGCGCCAGGCGTTGCACGCGGCCAAGCTGGGTTTTGCCCATCCGGTCAGCGGCAAACCCATCGAGTGCGAGGCACCGCTCCCCGAAGATATGGCGTCGCTGCTGGCCACGCTGGCGAAAGACCTGCGTCACAATGAAGCGGAACTCAGGCGTCGCGGACAATAGTCATGTTGAACCCGCTCGCCGCAGCGCAGGCGCCGGCCTGGGTGACTCCGCAGTGGCCCGCACCGGCGGGGATTCGCGCTCTGACCACGCTGCGTAGTGGCGGCGTCAGCCAGGGAGACTTTGCGAGCCTGAACCTGGCGCTGCATGTGCAGGACGATCCGCTGGCGGTCGCCGAAAATCGTCGGCGCGTTATCGAGGCCGCGAATATTCCAGCCGAGCCGGTCTGGCTGAATCAGGTGCATGGCACCGATGTGATCGAAGCGACATCACACACCGTGCCGCCCAGTGCCGATGCCAGCGTCGCGCATCGTGCGGGGCAGGTGTGCACGATCATGACCGCGGATTGTTTGCCCGTGCTGTTCTGTGACGAGGCTGGAGTGCACGTCGCGGCGGCACACGCGGGCTGGCGCGGTCTCGTCGGAGGGGTGCTGGCGAACACTGTGGCCACGCTGCAGGTTGCGCCAGATAGATTGCTGGCTTGGTTGGGACCGGCGATCGAGCAGCCGGCGTTCGAGGTGGGCGACGAAGTACGCGCTCAGTTTCTCGCGCGCAACCCGCAGAGTGAAAGCGCCTTTCTGTCTAATGCGCGAGGACGCTGGCAGGCGGATCTATATGCGCTGGCGCGGGAGGAATTGCGGAGGCTCGGCGTGATTCGCGTCTACGGTGGCGGCTTTCGCTGCTTCAGCGATACTGAACGTTTCTTCTCCTTCCGCCGCCAATCACGGACCGGGCGCATGGCATCGATGATCTGGATCGATTGAATCGACAGCGGCAGACTGTGCGGCGGCAGTGCTTGACGCACGTGCTACGCTTTACGGAGTGCTGAACGCCTGGAAAACGGATTGCGTTCTTAAGCCATTCTGTTCGCCGACAAATAAACTTGAAATTCCGGTGGCTTCACCGGCAGCGTGTTGCTCATGTCCCTGCTTGCCTGGATCATCCTGTTCACTGCGCTTGGCGGCGCGGCGAGTGCGCTCGCTGCCTCGGCGTTCCTGCTGTCTCCCGCGGCATTGCGCGCGCGTGCGCTGCCCCACCTGGTCAGTTTTGCCACCGGCGCTTTGCTGGGCGCTGCGCTGCTCGGATTGTTGCCCGACGCACTCGCGAGCGTGGGACCTGAAGGTGGGCATCGCATCGGCCTGACCCTGCTGATCGGCCTGCTGATTTTCTTTGTGTTGGAGAAGCTGCTGCTGTGGCGCCACTGTCATCAGGAAGTCTGTGAAGGGCATACGCCAGTGTTGGGGCAAGGTCACGCGGTACTGGTGCACGATGACCATGCGCACGCGAAGCATCGCGACGCTGCGTCCGCCTCGCTGGTGCTGATCGGCGACGGCTTTCACAACGTTCTGGATGGGGTGCTGATTGCCGCCGCATTTCTGACCGACGTCCACTTAGGGATCGTGACATCGATGGCCGTCGTCGCTCACGAAATCCCACAGGAGGTCGGCGACTTTGCCGTATTGCTCAACGGCGGCATGTCCCGCGCGCGTGCGCTGGCGCTGAATCTGCTCACCAGCCTGACCTCGGTGATTGGCGGCGTCGCTGCGTATTTCTCACTCAGCGGCGTGCAGCATGTGCTCCCTTATGCGCTCGCGCTGGCAGCGTCCAGTTTTCTCTACATCGCCGTCGCCGACCTGATCCCCGGCCTGCATCGCCGTGTCGACCCCGGCTCGGGCGTCACGCAGATCCTCCTGATCTCGCTCGGGGTGAGTGTGATCTACGTCAGCCATTCGATGGCGCATTGAACGGGCGACGGGCTACGGGCTACGGCCAGAAGGGGAACCCCACCGCCGGCGCGATGATATTGAATTGACGCCTTGCACCTCCAGAATCGCGTCACCTCGGACTCCCGCTTGATCCATTCTGACCGTAGCCCATAGCCCGTAGCCCGTTGGCCGCGTCGACAGCATGCATTGAATCGACGGGCAAGAAATACGGTGGGACAGCCATAAGGGGAACCCCAGTGCCGGCGCGATGATCATGTATTGAATTGACGCCATGCACCCCCAGAATTCCCGTCACCTCGGACTGCAGCTTGATCCCTATCTGGCCGTAGTTCGTGACCTGTAGCCCGTAGCCTGTCGGGCTACTCAAGAAACCTGCTTTCGAGAGTCGTATCTATGCGCATGGATAAGCTGACAAGCAAATTCCAGATGGCTCTGGCCGACGCCCAGTCACTGGCGGTCGGGTTGGATCATCAGTACATCGAGCCGCTGCACTTGCTGGCTGCATTGCTGGATCAGCAAGGGGGCTCGGTGCGGCCGTTGCTGACGAAGGCCGGCGCGAACGTCAATCTGCTGCGCTCACAGGTCGGCGAGGCGCTCGATCGCCTGCCGAAAGTCGAAGGCAATGCCGGCGAAGTGCATCTGTCGTCGGACCTGAATCGCATGTTGAACCTGACCGACAAGCTCGCGCAGCAGCGTGGCGATCAGTACATCTCCAGCGAGCTGTTTTTGCTGGCCGCCCTGGACGACAAAGGCCAAGTTGGATCGATCCTGCGTGCGGCTAAAGTCATCAAGGGCGCGATCGAAAAGGCCATCGAGGAAGTGCGCGGCGGCGAGAAGGTCACCGATCCCAATGCCGAAGAGAGCCGGCAGGCGCTGGAGAAATACACGGTCGACCTGACCGAGCGCGCGGAGCAGGGCAAGCTCGATCCTGTGATCGGTCGAGATGAAGAGATCCGTCGCACCGTGCAGGTGCTGCAGCGTCGGACCAAGAACAACCCCGTGCTGATCGGTGAGCCCGGTGTCGGCAAGACCGCGATCGTCGAAGGCCTGGCGCAGCGAATTATCAATGGCGAAGTGCCGGAAGGCCTGCGCAGCAAGCGCATTCTGTCCCTCGACATGGGTGCGTTGATTGCCGGTGCAAAGTTTCGTGGCGAGTTCGAAGAACGGCTCAAAGCCGTGCTGAACGATCTGGCGAAACAGGAAGGGCAGGTCATTCTGTTCATCGACGAACTGCACACCATGGTCGGTGCCGGCAAGGCCGAAGGTTCGATGGATGCCGGCAACATGCTCAAGCCCGCTCTCGCGCGCGGCGAGTTGCATTGTGTCGGCGCGACGACGCTCGATGAATATCGCAAGTACATCGAGAAAGACGCGGCGCTCGAACGCCGCTTCCAGAAAGTCCTAGTGAACGAGCCGTCGGTCGAAGACACGATCGCGATTCTGCGCGGCCTGAAAGAGCGCTACGAAGTGCACCACGGCGTCGACATCACCGATCCGGCCATCGTTGCCGCGGCGACGTTATCGCATCGCTACATCAGCGATCGCCAGTTGCCCGACAAGGCCATCGACTTGGTCGACGAAGCCGCATCGCGCATCCGTATGGAAATCGACTCCAAGCCCGAGTCGATGGACCGGCTGGAACGTCGCATCATCCAGCTCAAGATCGAACGCGAAGCGCTGAAGAAAGAATCGGACGAAGCGTCGAAAAAGCGCTTGTCGATCCTCGACGATCAGCTCAAGGCCCTGGAGAAGGAATATTCGGATCTGGAGGAAGTCTGGAAAGCCGAGAAGGCGTCCGTGCAGGGCGCGGCGCATATCAAGGAAGAACTCGAGCGCGCTCGCCAGGATCTGGAAACTGCCCGCCGTGCGCAGGATCTGCAGCGCATGTCGGAGCTGGCGTACGGCAAGATTCCTGAACTGGAGCGTCGACTCGAACAGGCGTCTGCCGCCGAGCACCAGGAAACGCGGCTGCTGCGTAACAAGGTGACGGACGAGGAAATTGCCGAAGTGGTCTCGAAGTGGACCGGCATTCCCGTGTCCAAAATGCTCGAAGGCGAGAAAGATAAGCTGCTGCGCATGGAGGAGGCGATCGGCAAGCGGGTGATTGGCCAGGCGGAGGCGGTCAAAGCCGTTGCCGATGCGATCCGTCGTTCGCGCGCGGGCTTGTCCGATCCCAATCGACCGAATGGTTCGTTCCTGTTCTTAGGGCCGACCGGCGTGGGTAAAACGGAGCTGTGCAAGGCGCTCGCTGAGTTCCTGTTCGACACCGAAGAGGCCATGGTGCGGGTCGACATGTCGGAATTCATGGAGAAGCACTCGGTCGCCCGATTGATCGGTGCGCCGCCGGGCTATGTGGGTTACGAAGAAGGCGGATATCTCACCGAAGCGGTGCGGCGTCGTCCGTATTCCGTGCTGCTGCTCGATGAAGTCGAGAAGGCCCATCCGGACGTATTCAATGTGCTGTTGCAGGTGCTGGACGATGGGCGACTGACGGATGGTCAGGGCCGGACCGTCGATTTTCGCAATACCGTGATCATCATGACGTCGAACCTGGGCTCGCAAATCATCCAGGAGCTGGCGAGTGGTGTTCAGGAAGGTGGCCATTACGCAAAGATGAAGGCGGCGGTAATGGAAGCGGTACAGCAGCATTTCCGTCCGGAATTCATCAACCGCGTGGACGATATAGTCGTGTTCCATCCGCTCGCGCGCGCGCAGCTGCGATCGATCGTCGATATTCAGCTGGGATATCTGCGCAAGCGACTGGCGGATCGCGATATCGAACTGTCGCTCGACGATCAGGCCCGCGATCTGCTCGGCGAGGCGGGCTTCGATCCAGTGTATGGTGCCCGGCCGCTCAAGCGGGCCATCCAGCAGCAGGTGGAGAATCCGCTGGCGCAGCTGATTCTGCGAGGCGAATTTGTCCCGGGATCGAAGATTGCGGTGACGGTGGGCAAGGGAGCGCTGGAGTTTCATCGCGCGTAGCGCGGCGGGCGACAGGCGACGGGACAAAGCCAGCCGGGGCGCGCAGGTCCATTCTGCTGGCCTGTCGCCTTTGTTCCGCTACTTGAACAAAGCTGCGCTGGCCCTATGATGCCGCTCGCCGTCTGTATACAGAGTTCGACGAACCATGCCATTTTATGAGTACGAATGCCGTTCCTGCGGTCAGCATGCCGAGATTCTGCAAAAGATTTCCGATACGCCCGCGCGCAAGTGCCCGAGTTGCGGTAAGTCGGCGCTCAAGCGCCTGATTTCGGCCCCGGTGTTCCGGCTCAAAGGGAGCGGCTGGTACGAAACGGACTTCAAGTCCGATCAGGACCGCAAGCGCAATCTTGCCGGTGCCGACGACAGCGGCGAGTCGGCCACCGCGGATACCAAGGCGGACACGAAGGCCGACAGCAAGGACGCCAAGGAGAGTAAGGCCGACGCCAAGCCCAGTGAGAAGGCCGCCGAGAAGCCCGCCGAAAAGTCCGCGAGTGGCGCTTCGGAGTCGAAAAAGAGCGCCTCGAAGTCTGCTCCCAAGCCCACGGCGAAGTCGAAACCGGTGGCGAAAAAGAAAGCGGGTAGGCGCTGAGCGATCATCGACCGTCGGCGATCTGCCTCCTGGCCATGCATCGGCATTGGCCGCAATCGCGTGATCGCGTGGCCTGCCTTCCGCTAAACTGCGGGCTTTGAAATTAGCTCATCCGGCAGCGAGGCCGGATCCCCAACCCGAGTCTCTCATGCGTTCTCACTATTGCGGCCAGGTCCAGGAATCCCTCATCGGCAAGGAAGTCTCGGTCGCGGGCTGGGTGCATCGTCGCCGCGATCATGGCGGCGTGATTTTCGTCGACCTGCGCGACCGTGAAGGTCTGTTGCAGATCGTGTTCGACCCCGATGCGAAAGAGATCTTCGGCAGCGCCGAGCGTCTCCGCAGCGAGTTCTGCGTCCGCATTCGAGGCCTGGTGCGGGCTCGGCCGGCGGGCACGGCGAACGCGAACCTGCCGTCCGGCCAGGTGGAATTGCTCGCGCGCGAACTCGAGATTCTCAACCGATCGGAAACGCCGCCGTTCCACCATGATGAAACGACGAACGAAGAGCTGCGCCTGAAGTACCGCTATATCGACCTGCGTCGCGATGTGATGCAGCAGCGCATACGTCTGCGTCATCAAGTGACCCGGGCGATGCGCGCTTACCTCGATGAGCATGGTTTCGTCGACATCGAAACGCCCATGCTGACCAAGGCCACGCCTCCGCTGCTTCCGCGACGAGGATCTGCGCGCCGAGCGCCAGCCCGAATTCACGCAGCTCGATATCGAAACCTCGTTCATGAGCGAGGAAGAAATCATGCAGCACATGGAAGCGCTGATAGTCAGCCTGTTCAAGACGGTACTCAAAGTCGATCTGCCGCAGCCATTCCCGCGCATGACTTACGCCGACGCGATGCGTCGCTACGGATCGGACAAGCCCGATCTGCGTATTGCACTCGAACTGGTCGATGTGGCCGACCTGGTGCGCGACAGCGAGTTCAAAGTGTTTGCCGGCCCGGCTGCCAATCCGGAGGGTCGTGTCGCGGCGTTGCGTGTGCCGCAGGCCGGCTCGAAGCTCTCGCGCAAACAGATCGACGACTACACCACATTCGTCGGTCGCTACGGTGCGCGCGGCCTGGCTTACATCAAGGTGAATGAGATCGCGAAGGGCCGCGACGGCCTGCAATCGCCGATTCTCAAGAATCTGAGCGACGCTGCGGTCAATGGCATCATGCAACGGACGGGTGCGCAGGATGGTGATCTGATTTTCTTCGGTGCCGACAAAGCGAAGGTCGTCAACGATGCGCTCGGCGCGCTGCGTCTGAAGGTAGGCAACGATCTGGGGTTGTCGTCCGGCGGCTGGCAGCCGCTGTGGGTCATCGACTTCCCGATGTTCGAATGGGACGCAGAGACCAAGCGCTGGTTCGCCATGCATCATCCATTCACGGCGCCGCGCGGCGATGACCCGGCGGCACTGCGCGCCGATCCTGCCAATGCCGTATCCAAAGGCTACGACATGGTGTTGAACGGGTCGGAAATCGGCGGCGGCTCGGTGCGTATCCATCGCGCCGAAATGCAGTCGGCCGTGTTCGACTTGCTCGGCATCGGTCCGGAAGAAGCGGAGCAGAAGTTCGGCTTCCTGTTGGAGGCGCTCAAGTACGGCACGCCGCCGCATGGCGGTATCGCGTTCGGCCTGGATCGTGTCGTCATGTTCATGGCGGGCACCGACAGCATCCGCGACGTAATCGCGTTCCCCAAGACGCAGACCGCGGCCGACCTGCTGACGAATGCGCCCACGCCGGTGAGCGATGAGCAACTGAAGGAATTGCACATTCGCGTGAAGTTGCCGGTGAAGACCGACTAACGACGGTGGCTACGGGCTACGGGCGTCAGCCAGAGTGGAAGGGCGTCGTGATGCGGGCGGCGACAGGCTACTGCCGTAGCAGGAGAATAGAAGTGAGTAGACGTCAGGCCGACGTAACGACTCCGAGCTTCGGGCTCTGGGCGTAGCCGGTAGCCCTGTTGGCTGTGGCCCGCGAATGCTCCCGCCTCTCGCCATCCTCGTTCACGGGCTCTGGATGTCCGGCTTCGAGCTGACGATGCTGCGTCGTCGGCTGCATGAGGCCGGTTTACGCACGGCGGCTTTCACATACCCTTCCATGACGCGTCCGATGCGCGACCATGCGCAGCGCCTGATTGACTTTGCCCGTGCGCAGCAGACCGAGCAGCTGCACTTCGTCGGACACAGCCTGGGCGGCATCGTGATCCTGCGTGCTTTGCAGATCACTGAAGCGCTACCGCCGGGTCGCGCCGTGTTGCTGGGGTCACCGGTGCAAGGCAGTCGCGCAGCCACCGGCGTTGCGAAGCTGCCGCTCGGTCGTACGATTCTCGGGATGACGATTCAGGAAGAATGCATCGGCTGTCCGCCGCGGGAATGGTCGGGTCAGCGGGATGTTGGCGTCATCGCAGGCTCATCCGGCGTGGGGCTCGGCCGCTTCTTCGCCAAGCTCGACGGCGAGCACGATGGCACGGTCCTGGTTTCCGAAACTCGCTTGCCGGGTGCGAAAGATCATCTCGTCCTGCCGGCGTCGCACAGCAGCATGGTGTTCAAAGGCGCAGTGGCGAATCAGGCGGTGCATTTCCTGACGCATGGCGAGTTCAGGCGCTAAGCAGCCAGCTTGCCGACGGCCGGAATTCAACCGTTCGCCGACCCTTGCGTCGTCATCGATTTCAATTTGTACAGCGCCTCCAGTGCCTCGCGCGGCGTCAGCGAATCCGGGTCGAGCGCACTCAATGCCGCTACCGCTTCTTGTGGCGCCGAATCGACCGGCATTTCCAGCAACAATTGCTGCTGCGGACCCGCTGAGTTCGCCGCCAGC
>JAIBJL010000194.1 GCA_020029545.1 Gammaproteobacteria bacterium | reverse complement strand
CGGGTCACGTAGTTCTTGTTCGTGGCACGCTGTGCTTCGGCCTGGGAATAGAACCCGCGGTCGACCAACTCCTGCAGCAGTGAGTGATCCAGCGTGACCTGCTCGAACCGGTTGGTGCGCAGGCGATACGAGCGCGAATCGCCGACATGAGCGATGGCGACACGATTGTCGAAAAACAGGCATGCCACGATGGTTGTACCCATGCCTTCGCATTGCGGCTGGCTCTTGGCGGTCTGGTAGATGATCCGGTTGGCGCGCGCGATGGCGTCGCGCAGCACAATGCTTGGGCGCTGCAGTCCGGTTTCGGTGTCTTGCGGCGTCATGTCCTGATGTTCGAAGGCTTCCTTGACCAGGCTCATCACCGTCTTGACCGCAATACCGCTGGCTACTTCCCCGGCGTTGTAGCCGCCCATGCCATCGGCCAGGACGAACAGCCCGATATCGGCATCGACACCGATGGTGTCTTCATTGTGCTCGCGAACGCGACCCACGTCGCTCAATCCCACTGACCGGATCTTGCCGCGCACTAGCGTCGTGCCTCACGGCCGGCGCAGGGGAGCGTTCGCCACTGAAGGGGGCAAACGGACCTCACGGCAGTAGCCACTCGTGCTCGGATCGCTCGGGACGCTCGCCATCGAGTGATTTCGCGCAGGCGCGCAGCGCCGCGCCGAACTCGGCGCAGTTGGCGTAGCGGTCATCCGCGGACTTCGCAAGTACGCGATCGATGATGGCATCGAGCGCTTCAGGCAGCTCGGGGCGGATCAGCCGTATCGGTGTGTGCGGCTCGGTGGCAATTTTTTGCATCAGTCGCGGCATCGAGTCGGCACGGAACGGCAATTGGCCGCACAACAACTGGTAGAGACTGACGCCCAGCGCGAACTGATCGGAACGACCATCGAGACCGCGTCCTTCCAGCTGTTCCGGTGACATGAATGAAGGTGTGCCCAGCACGATTCCTGTTTTAGTCCGGCTTGTATCCGTCAGGCGAGCAATTCCGAAGTCGGTGATCTTCAGCTCATCCGTATCGGGATTGAACATTATATTAGCTGGTTTGATATCGCGATGAACCACGTTCTGGCGGTGCGCATAGTGCAGAGCATCAGCGACCCGGGCGCAGAGCGACATCACGGTTCCCGGCGGCAGCAGCCGTGCAGAGTCGGCAAAGTGACTGAGATGCTGGCCGCGCAGATATTCCATGGCAATGTAGGCCAGCCCGTCGTCTTCGCCCGCGTCGTAGACGGTCACGATCGAGGGGTGATTGAGCCGGCCCGCCATTTCGGCTTCGCGGAAAAACCGCTCGCGCGCCTCGATCAGATCACCTTCTTCGAACTCTTCGGCGAGGGGAATCGCCTTGATGGCAACCACTCGATTGATTTTCGGATCGCGGCCCAGGTACACCACGCCCATGGCGCCCTTGCCGAGCTCACGCTCGATCTGGTAGCGACCCAGCGTACGGCCTGGCGGCGGCGCAGGCTCGATCGTATCGGTGCGGCGCGGCGCGGCCATACCCGTATGCGGTGAATGCGCAATCGACGGATCGACGTCGTGCTCGATAGCGCTGGTTACGCGCGCACGCCGCATTTTGAGGTCGCGATAGTTCGGGTCAAGTGCGCCGATATAGCTGTATACCGACGCCGCCTTCTGGTTCTGGCGCCGTCGTTCGAAATCCACCCCAAGATGATAAAGCAGTTCCATAGTCGCGCTGTCCATGGGCGCTCGTCGGTAAGCCTCGAAGGCGAGATCGAGCTGTCCTTGCTTCTGGAAGGTCTGGCCCAGTGCTCGCGCGCTGGCAGCAGACTCGCGCGAACCGCTCGCGGTACCGACATTCGCGCGTCGGATCATCTCGCCCAGCAGATAGATGCACAGTCCGCTGGCCAGCGCCAGCATCGGCAATACCAGTTGCGCCCAGACTTTCATCGAACTGAGCAGGCCCACTTCGGTGACGCCGAGCATGCCGATGATCAGGAGGGTGCTGACAATTCCCAGCAGCGAACCCAGCGCCGGCAGCGCGAAAGCCGCGAACACGATGATGCTCAATGCGGCCAACAGCTCAATGCCCACCACAAAAGCCGGGCGCGCATATAGCGAGCGATTCTCAAGACTCGAGACCGTGCTGGCGATGGCAAGCGCTACGGGCGTCGCGGCGGCGACCGGCGTACGCACACTATAAGTATCTGCAATACGCGTGTCCGACAAACCGATCAACACCGTCTTGCCGGACAGCTCGCCCTGTGGCACGCCACCGGTGAGTACCGTCCAATACGAGTAGTGGCGGATGGTTGCCGTGTCGTCCGCACTGCCTGCCGGCGGCAAATAGCGCGGGAGCAGGCGCAGTTGCGGACTCAAGGCAAGTGTGTTCGAGCCTAGTCGCAGTTCGCCAGGCTGCAGCACGTGCGCTTCCTGCGGATCACCTTCGAGCCCGCGTGCCGCGACAGCAACCGCCAGTGAGGGAATCAATGTTTTGCCCACCCGTACGCCAGCGAGATCGCTGCGTACCACACCATCTCTGTCGGGCGGCAGGTAAACATGTCCGGCGCCGGCTGCCACATTCGCAAACGCCGCCAAGGGTGCGCGAATGCCGGTTGCGCCGGCGGCATCATTGAGCACTTCGTCGCTGGCCCGCAGCAGAAAGCGTTTGGGGATTTCCACATTCTCGTCGGGCGTAGTCGTCAGGCGCAGCTCGATCGGCAGGATGACATTGCCATGCGCGCTGATGGCGGAGGTCAGATGCGATTCCGCATCCAGGCCGCGCCGCGAGGTACTCAGTAGTGCACGCAACTGTTTCGCCTGGGAGGACTCACGTTGGCCGCCACGTTCCAGCTGCCCCAGCGACTGGCGGATGCGTTCCATGTCGTTCGTGTTTTGGGCCTGGCCCAGAGGGACTGTGAAGGCAATGGTCCGGACGCCCTCGGCCGTGAGCTGCTCGATCAGGCTGGCATGGACATCGCGCGGCCAGGGCCATTCGCCGAGTTGGGCAATACTCGCCGCATCCACATCGATAATGGCGACATGACGGGAAGGGCGCGCAGTCGAGGCCCGCTGGATGCGATCATAAGCGGTGGCCTCCAGCGTGGCGGTGGCGTCCGGGGTTAACAAACGCCCAATAGCAAGCACGACGGTTGCCGCCAGGCCGCCGGGAAGCCATGAAAAGCGCGCCAGTTTGGAAGCCACTCTTGCACCGGTTGAAAAGCCGGCGCGAGTATAGACGAATGCATCTCGATGGATTGCAGGGAGCGTCACACCCCATGAGGTCAGCCGGACGGGCGCTGTCGACACCGGCTTGGCACGGAAGCTGGGGAAAGCGATAAATTTTCCGCGGCAATAGCGCTATGTTCATGTTGTAAGGTGAGCGGAAAACCAATCCGGCGGAGGACTGCTCCCGCTGGACGTCGTTGTGGGACGTACCTACGCTCATTGCTTCATTGGATATAAAGCATTCCCCTAAACGGATTCCCATGGCCAAAGCTCGACAGATATTCGTTTGCGACCAGTGCGGCAACGAGAGCCTGCAATGGCAAGGCTTGTGTCCCGCCTGCGGCGCCGGCGATTCGCTGAAGGCCATGACAGTCAGCAAGGTGAAGCCAGAACGTCAGTCGCTCGCGGCGGATGGCGGCAAGCCGCAGCAGCTGTCGCGCGTGGCCGATGCCGACGATCCACGCATTGCGACCGGCATGAGCGAACTGGATCGCGTGCTCGGCGGTGGTCTGGTCTTCGGCTCGGTCACGCTGATCGGTGGGGATCCAGGGATCGGCAAGTCCACCCTGCTGTTGCAGGCGGGGGACGATCTGAGCAAGGCCACGCCCACCCTGTATGTCAGCGGCGAAGAATCGCTGCGCCAGATCAGTCTGCGGGCCCGACGCCTTGGCATTGTGGGTGACAGTCTGCAACTCGTCGCCGAGACTCGCATCGAGACCATCATCGAACACGCGCAATCATCCGGGTCGCGCGTGCTGATTGTCGACTCGATCCAGACCATGTTCGCCAGCCATGTCGATTCCTCGCCCGGCACGGCATCGCAGGTGCGCGAGACGGCGGCAGCGCTGGTGCGCTTTGCGAAGTCCTCGGGCGTCTCGGTGCTCATCATCGGTCACGTCACCAAGGAAGGATTGATCGCGGGGCCGCGCATCCTCGAACACATGGTCGATACCGTGCTGTACTTCGAAAGCGATGCCGGCAGTCGCTTCCGCATGATCCGCGCGGTCAAGAATCGCTTCGGCGCAGCCAATGAAGTCGGCGTGTTCGCGATGACGGAGGAAGGGCTTCGCGAAGTGAAGAATCCTTCCGCCATTTTTCTGTCGCAGCATCCGGCGCCGGTGGCGGGAAGCGCGATCATGGTGGCGCGCGAAGGCAGCCGGCCCATGCTGATCGAAGTGCAGGCACTGGCCGATGACACGCAGGGCATGAACCCGCGTCGCGTGGCCGTTGGCCTGGAGGCGAACCGCTTGGCACTGCTGCTTGCCGTACTGCATCGGCATGGGGGCGTTGCCAGTGCCGGGCGCGATGTCTTCCTGAACGTCGTGGGCGGTGTGCGCATCTCGGAAACCGGCGCCGATCTGCCGGCGGTACTCGCCACCGTGTCGAGCGTCCGCGATCAACCGTTGAGCGGCAAGCTGGTGAGTTTCGGAGAGATCGGGCTGGCAGGCGAAGTGCGTCCCGTGCCCTATGGCGAGGAGCGGCTGCGCGAAGCGGCGAAGCATGGCTTCGAACGCGCGATCGTTCCCGAAGCCAACCGGCCGCGCCGGCCGATCGATGGCCTCGAAGTGATCGGTGTCGAGCGGCTCAGCGACGCGCTACGCAGCGCCTTTTGATAGCGCGTCGTCTTCGACAATCGGTCGGATGCGCGCGGTTTTTACCGCGTGATCCGCCGCCTGCAGGATTTCCACGGACAGATTGCCCAGCCGCAGGCCGGTACCCGGTTCCGGGATATCTTCCAGGTACTCGAGGATCACGCCATTCAGCGTCCGCGGTCCGTCGGTGGGCAGCTGCCAGCCGAGCGTGCGATTCAACACGCGCACGTTGATCGTGCCACTGATGACGTAACTGCCGTCGCTGTCCAGGTGAATGTCCTTGTGCAGGCTCGCTGGATCGCTGGTGAATTCGCCGACGATTTCTTCGAGAATATCCTCAAGCGTCACCAGCCCGAGAATGTCGCCGTACTCATCGACGACCAGTGCGATGCGACGCCGGTCGCGCTGAAAGTTCTGCAACTGGGTGCTGAGCGATGTGCCTGCCGGTACGAAGTAGGCCTCGCGCTCGCGTGCCATTTCCCGTAGCAGCGCACGCGTCATTTCACCATGCACCAGCGCATGCGCCACTTTCTTCATGTGCAGAATGCCGACGATGTTGTCGAGATTTTCCTCGCACACCGGCAGGCGCGTATGGGGTGTGGTGCGAAGAATTTCCAACACCGTGTCCCAGTCGTCGCTCAGATCGATGCTGGCAATCTCATTGCGCGGAATCATGATGTCCTCGACCGTGACCGACTCCAGATCGAGCAGGCTGTTGAGCATGCGCTGATGCTGCTGCGGTATGACGATGCCGGATTCGACGACGGCGTTGCGGAGTGCTTCACGGCTCGCCTGGTGCGAACTGGTGCTATGGGCGGATACGCCCAGCACGCGCAACAATCCCCGCGTGATCGTGTTAATGAGCTGCACTACTGGATACAGCGACTTCACCAGTGGTGTGTACACCCAGGCACAGGGCAGGGCCACGCGCTCCGCGTACAACGTGCCGCACGCACGAGGCCCGATCTCGGCGAGGATCAACGCCGCAACCAGCAGCAGCGACAGCGCGATGAGCATCATCCCATGGCGGCCGCTCTGCAATGCGACCATCGTCGTCAACGCCGCCGTGCCGATGCTGACGAGCGTCTTCGCCAGCAGCACCGTGCCGATGATCCGTTCGGGATGCGCGAGCAGCTGGTCGGCGAGACGCGCGCTGCGATTGCCGAGCCGCGCCTGATGCCGGATGCGTAACCGGTTGACGCTCAACAGCGCTGTCTCAGTGCAGGAGAAGAACGCCCACAACGCAACCAGCGCGACGATCGCAATCAGTGGACTGAGTGGCCAGGCAGCGTCGGGAACTTCCATCGATCAGGCCACCGCAAACGCAGACGGATTCGATCGGTGTGCCGCGACCGAGGCTGGGGCCGCAGCCGCTACCGCTGGCCGCGGCGCTGGAGAAAGGACGATTGCAGTCATAAATCTGCAGTGTGCTCAGCCCCAGTGACGTCCGAGCACGGACTCCAGAACGAACTTCGAGCCGAAATAGGCCAGGCCGAGCAGCGCGAAGCCACTGAGCGTCCAGCGCACCGCGGTACGACCGCGCCAGCCGAAACGCCAGCGTCCGAACAACAATACGGCGAACACCAGCCACGACAGGCACGACAGCACGGTCTTGTGCGGCAAATGTTGTGCAAACAGGTTGTTGATGAAAATGAAACCGCTGAACAGGGCCAACGTCAGGATGGCAAAGCCTGCGCCCAGCGCCTGAAAAGTGCCGGCCTCCAGTGCTTCCACGGACGGTAAAATGGCCAGGCGCCCGAGTGGCTGGCGCGCGCGTAGTCGTCGATCGAGCAGGGCCAGTGCGACGGCCATCGCCGCAGCGATCGTTACCAAGGCATAGGCGAGCGTCGACAGGATGATGTGCGCCTTGATCTCCCAGCTGTTCTGCTCGAGCGCGAAATTGCGCGCCCCCTCGTCGGTGATTGCCGCCATGACCCCGCCGATGGCGATCAGGATCGCACCGATGCCGGCAAAGCGTGGCTTGCGCCACGAGAGCAGCAAAGCAATGACGGCGATTGCCCAGCCGATGAGTGAGGCGACCTCCCCGGTCGACATGGCGAGTCCGCTGGTCGCAAAGATGCTCTTGCGCAGCAATGCGGCATGCAGGATGAGGGCAATGAAGCCCACGCCCAGTCCGACATGGCGACCGGTGGCGTGATCGCCGCTGGCGCGGTAGGCGCTCCAGGCCAGCCAGGCGGCACAAGCCAGATAGCAGGCGAGAACGACAAGGGCAAGCACGGGCGGAAGAAATCCTTGAAAAGGCAACAAGCGACAGGCTACAGGCTACAGGCAAGTTGGGCGACAGGCTACCGGCGATGGGCTACCGGCGACGGGCCACGGGCTACGGGCTACGGCCAGATCAGAACGAGTAGCCCGGCGTCGCCAGTCCGATCTTTCCACTCTGACCGTAGCCGGTAGCCCGTGGCCCGTCGCCCGTAGTCCGTCGCCCGTAACCCATCGCCCATCGCGCGCCGGTAGCCTGCGCCACACGTTTGCCTGTAGCCTGTTGCCCCTTACCCTGCATCCGGGCCTGCCAATGTTCGATAAGTTGACCGAACGCCTGCAAGGCGTCATTGAAAATCTCCGCGGCCGCGGCCGTCTCACCGAAGAGAATATTGCCGACACCTTGCGCCAGGTGCGCATGGCGCTGCTGGAGGCCGACGTTGCATTGTCGGTCGTCAAGACATTCGTGGATGCGGTGCGCGCGAAGGTCCCAGGCATGGAGATCTCGCGCAGCCTCACGCCCGGCCAGGCGCTGGTCAAGATCATTCATGACGAACTGATAGCGTTGATGAGCGCCGGCGTGCGCCCGCTGAATCTGCGCGCGCAGCCGCCCGTCGTCATTCTGCTCGCGGGCCTGCAGGGCGCCGGCAAAACAACCTCGGCCGGCAAGCTGGCCAAGTGGTTGAAGGACAACGAACGCAAGAAGGTCCTGCTTGCCAGTACCGACGTGTATCGCCCGGCGGCCATCCTGCAACTGGAGCGCCTGGCGCAGCAGCTTGATATCGGTTTCTACCCATCGGACCCAAAGAAACCCGCGCTGACACTGGCACGTGAAGCGCTGATTGAAGCGCGGCAATCGTTGTATGACGTGCTCATCGTCGATACCGCCGGTCGCTTGCACGTCGACGATGAAATGATGGCGGAGATCCGCGAGATCAGTGCCGCCGTCACTCCGACGGAAACTCTGTTCGTCGTCGACAGCATGGCAGGCCAGGACGCCGTGAACGCAGCGCGCGCCTTCGGCAATGCACTGACTCTGACCGGCGTGGTGCTCACCAAAACCGATGGCGATGCCCGCGGCGGCGCCGCACTGTCGGTGCGGCAGATCACCGGTCAGCCGATCCTGTTCATGGGCACGGGCGAGAAGACCGATGCATTGGAGCCGTTCCATGCCGAGCGCGTGGCGTCGCGCATCTTGGGGATGGGCGACGTGCTGTCGCTGGTCGAGGATGTCACGCGTAATGTCGATCGCGAGCAGGCGGAAAAACTGGCCCGCAAGATCAAGAAGGGCAAGGACTTCGATCTGCAGGACCTGCACGACCAGCTGCAGCAGGTGGAGCGTATGGGCGGCCTGCAGTCGATGATGGACAAGCTGCCGGCCAGCATTGCCGGCAAGGCCGCCGCGTCGCCCGCGATGAACGAGAAGGAGATCAAGCGGCAGGTCGCCATCATCCGCTCCATGACGCTGAAAGAGCGCGCCTACCCGAAAAACATCGATGCCTCGCGCAAGCGGCGTATCGCTGCCGGTTCCGGCGTGCATGTGTCGGAGATCAACCGCCTGCTCAAGAGCCACATGCAGATGCAGAAAGTCATGAAAAGCATGACAAAAGCGGGTGGCATGGGCCGGTTGATGCGGGCCTTTGGCGGAAAGATGCCGGGCATGTAATTGCCGCCTGCGGCGGGAATTACCTGCGGTAAACAGGTGGGGCTAGGGCCAGAGAAAACCCAGCAGGAATTTGGATTCTGGCCGTCGCCCGTCGCCCGTTTGTCCGTTGGCCGCGCTAACCCTTTCACTTCCTGCGCATTTTCAGTACTATTCGCGCCCTTTTCCCGGGGGCTTAACGCCCCTGGTGGCGATATACCCTCGAGGCTCGAAGCAGCATGGTCACTATCCGGCTCACCCGCCGTGGCGCG
>JAIBJL010000515.1 GCA_020029545.1 Gammaproteobacteria bacterium | reverse complement strand
CCCAGGCACATGGATGTGCCCGCCGCGAACGCGGCGAGAGCCGAGCAAAAACCACGCTTTTTGCTCGGCTCCACGACCCTCGTGACAGGGAGTCCGATGGGTCGTTTCACATTAGGCTTACTTCACCACTTTCAAGGTGGGGCGGGTACGTTTAGGCTCGGGCGTTGGGGCACTGGTCGGTGCAGTGGGTTCGCCGGGACCCTCAGGGGGCTGGGACGGACCGTCGCTATCCGAAAAAATCATCCCCTGTCCGGTTTCGCGCGCATAGATCCCGAGGACGGCCGCGATGGGCACCGTGACGTCGTAAGTCACCGCACCGAAGCGGGCGCGAAACATGACCCCCTCGTTACCCAGGTTGAGACCGCTCGTCGCACTGTGGCTGACATTGAGGATGATCTTGCCTCCCTGCACGTACTGACGCGGCACTTCCACACCTTCGACGGCAGCATCGACGACCAGGTGCGGCGTCTGTTCGCTGTCGGTGATCCATTCGTGCATTGCCCGTAACAAGTACGGTCGACGCGATTTGACCGGCGCTTCAGCCATCAATTCGCCCCACGCTGACTCGATGACCAGGTATTCATGCATCAACCTCTCATGCTTTGCTCAGCCGGCGACCGGCTCTCACGAAAGCCGCGCGCGAGAATATCGGCAGGAGGGCGTACTCGATGATCGCGCGCGAATCGTAGATCACCAGGTCGCGATCGACGAGCGTGCGCACGCTCTGATAGGGATTCAGATCGAGCAGATCTTCCGGCAGATTGCCGCCGCGGGCATCGATGGTATCGACTTCCACGCTCTTCTTTGCCAGCCCGATTCGGGCGCGGTGGCTCCATATCGTCGGGTCCGGAGAAGAGCGCCATCACGGCTGCATCGGCGTAATCTATGAAACCAGCCATGCCTATTCGTCACGCGCAGAGCCACGGGCCGGCGACCCCGCGGCATCAATCAAGTCACGTCCTTCCAATATTCCTTCTTGAGGAAATACGCCAGTAGGAAGAACACCAGCAGAAATGCCAGCACGCGCAATCCCAGATTGCGACGCTCGATCTGCATGGGCTCGCCGATGTAAGCCAGGAAATTCACGGTGTCGCGCACGAACTCATCGTACTCGTGCGGCGTCATGCTGCCCGGCTTCGCCAGCTCGAATTCCTTGAACGTCTTGTGTACCGCACTGCTCTTGGTGTCGCTTTCACCTTCATACACGGCATTCTGGTATCCCTGCAGTTCCCACAGCACATGCGGCATCGCCGTGCCCGGCAGAACCAGGTTGTTCATGCCTGTCGGACGCGACGGATCGACGTAGAACGACTTCAGGAAACTGTAGACGTAGTCGGTGCCACGCGAACGAGCGATCAAGGTCAGATCCGGCGGTGTAGTACCGAACCAGCGCTTGGCGTCGTCCGCAGTCATCGAGATCTTCATCGTGTCGTGCGGACGCTCACCGGTGAACATCAGATTGTCGATGATCTGCTGCTCGGACAGGCCCAGGTCGACGCCCATACGGTTGTAGCGCACATACTTCGCCGAATGGCAGCCCATGCAGTAGTTGACGAAATTCCGCGCACCACGCTGCAACGACGCAGTGTTGTTGACATCCGTATGCGCCGCATGGATGACACCGCCACCCGCAGAGCTGGCGAACCCAGTCACCGGCAGCGCAGCGGCCAGCAGGATTGCTAGTTTCTTAATGAGCATGGTAGGTCACTCGATCTGGTACGGGCTTGGTCGGATCTATTCTGGTGTACCAGGGCATCAGGAAAAAGAACGCGAAGTACACAGCGCTGAAGACCCGTGCTGCGTTGGTAAGCGCGGGTGTCGGGTGCTGCAACCCCAAATAACCGAGTGCGAGGAAGCTGACCGCGAACGCGAACAGGAAGGCCTTGAACAGCCAGCCGCGATAGCGGATCGATTTCACTTTTGCACGATCGAGCCAAGGCAGAAAGAAGAACGCCACGACCGCGACACCCATCAGAATGACACCAAGCAGCTTGTTCGGCACCGCGCGCAGGATTGCGTAGAACGGCGTGAAGTACCACACCGGTGCGATATTCTCCGGCGTCTTTAGAGAGTCGGCGGCATCGAAATTGGCGTGCTCCAGGAAGTAGCCACCCATTTCGGGCGCAAAGAACAATACACAGGAGAACAACGCCGCAAACACGACGACACCGACCAGATCCTTCACCGTGTAATAAGGATGAAAAGGAATACCGTCGACGGGGTGGCCGTCCGGACCTTTGACTTTCTTGATGTCGACGCCGTCCGGATTGTTCGAACCCACCTCATGCAGCGCCAGCAGGTGCGCGATGACCAGGAACACCAGCGCCAGCGGCAACGCGATGACATGCAAGGCGAAGAAGCGATTCAGCGTGATGTCCGAGATGTAGTAGTCGCCACGAATCCACTCGGTCAGCGCATCGCCAATGCCAGGAATCGCACCGAACAGCGACACGATCACCTGTGCACCCCAGTAGGACATGTTGCCCCACGGCAGCAGATAGCCGAAGAAGGCTTCAGCCATCAGCGCGACATAGATCAGCATGCCGAAAATCCACACCAGCTCGCGCGGGTTCTTGTACGAACCGTACATCAGGCCGCGGAACATGTGCAGATACACGACGATGAAGAATGCCGAGGCGCCGGTCGAATGCATGTAGCGGATCAGCCAGCCCCAATCGACATCGCGCATGATGTATTCGACTGACGCAAACGCCTCTGTGGCGGAGGGCTTGTAGTTCATCGTCAGGAAAATGCCGGTAACGATCTGCAGCACCAGCACCAGCAACGCGAGCGAGCCGAAGTAGTACCAGAAGTTGAAGTTCTTCGGCGCGTAGTACTCGGTCAGATGCTCCCGCATGAAGCGCTGCAGGCGCGGTGCGCGTGCATTGATCCAGTCCATCAGCGCACTGCTGCGCGGTTTGGCGACTGCACCCTGCCCGGGGGCCGAACCCTGGATGTTCGCGCTCATGCCGCTGCTCCCGAGTCCGCGCCGATCTGCACGACATCTTGATTAAGAAAACGATAGGGAGGCACGCGCAGGTTCAAGGGTGCCGGCACATCCTTGAATACGCGACCGGCGAGATCGAACTTGCTGCCGTGACAGGGGCAATAAAAACCGCCTGGCCAAGTGGCGCCGAGCTCGGCGTCCTGCGGTGCGAAACGATTCATCGGCGCGCAGCCCAGATGCGTGCAGACACCCACGAGCACCAGCACTTCCGGTGTCAGCGACCGCACATCGTTCTTGGCGTACTTCGGCTGC
>JAIBJL010000193.1 GCA_020029545.1 Gammaproteobacteria bacterium | reverse complement strand
GTCATTCCCGCGCAGGCGGGAACCCAGGACAAAAATGCTGCCTTTTCCGACTGGATTCCCGCCTGCGCGGGAATGACAAACCTTAACTTAGTGCCATTCGGCCCTAGCAGCCTGTCGGACTTAAGGTTGATCTACTGCGGCGGTGTCAGCTGGGTTCATTTTTCCGATCCTTCTTAGCCCCATTGAATTGGACCAGGGCTATTCGCCTCAAACGATCGAAAAACTGTCCTCCATCTGTCACGCGCCTCGCGACGATCACTTAAGTCCGACAGGCTGCTAGAGCAGACCGCGATAGGCGCCCCCATCCAGTAGCAGGTTCTGGCCGGTGATATAGCCGGCCTGCGCGCTGCACAGAAAGGCGCATGCGTCACCGAACTCGGCGGTATCGCCCAGACGTCCGGCCGGAATGTTCTGGAGTCGCTCGGCGATCACCTGTTCGGTACTGATACCGCGACTCTTTGCGATGGTCGGGAACGCATTGGCCATGCGGTCGGTATTGAACAGGCCGGGCAGCAGGTTGTTGAGGGTGACATTGTGCTGTGCCACCTGGCGCGCCAGCCCGCCAATGAAGCCGGTGAGGCCAGCGCGTGCGCCATTGGACAGATCGAACTGCGGCATCGGCGCTTTCACGGCGCCGGACGTGATGTTGACGATCCGCCCAAAGCGCCGCGCCACCATGCCGTCGATCGTGGCCTTGATCAGCTCGATCGGTGTCAGCATATTCATGTCCAGTGCGTGCAACCAGTCCTCGCGCGTAAATTTGCGGAAGTCGCCGGTGGGCGGTCCGCCGTTGTTGTTGATCACGATATCCGGATCGGGACAGGTGGCCAGAACCGCAGCCCGGCCTTCGGCCGTCGACAGATCTGCCACGACCGTGAGTACCTCGACGCCGGATTCGGCGCGTATTTCCGCCGCCGCAGTTTCAAGCGCAGCTGCACCGCGTGCACAGATTGTCAATGACACGCCTTCACGTGCCAACGCCCGCGCGCATGCGCGACCCAGTCCCTTGCTTGCGGCGCATACCAGCGCCTTCCTGCCTCGTATGCCGGTATCCATCGTTTATGCTGGTGCCTCGCTGACGTTTTCGATGAAGTAGCGCGTGTCGTCGAAGCAGCTGCTGGGCACGCCACGATGTTCGCTGTAATGCAGGCGCACCTGTTTGCCGATCAGTTCAGTGAGCTGCTTGACGACTGCCTCATCGCGCACCGTGAGTACCGCAGCGGCGTCACACCGGGAATGATATACAGCGCCCGCTAGCCTTTACGAGTTTTGCACAGCCAACCTTTGCGCGCCATCTTCTGCAGCGTGCTGCCAAGACGCTCGCTGTTCATCTCTCAAGGCTTTCGGCCTTGGCGGGTGAGCCTGCCTTGCCGCTCCGGCGATCTGCAATGCTATATATTCACTGCGACGGGCCACCGTGTGAGAACGCTACCGCTGACGCAGGAAGCGTTTTCCATCTGAAACACCAAAAACAGATTGGCGCAGGCGTTGTGCTTGCAGTCACCCTTGTCCTCTCTGCGGGGGGAGCCTCGGCGCAGGAGCCGTCCGGAACGACGCTGGCGCCGAAGTCCGTGCGGATGGTCCACACGGACTCACCGCCCATCATCGATGGCAAGGTCGACGACGCGGCATGGGCCACGGCCGCGCGCATCGACGACTTTCACCAGATTCGGCCCGGCAACCAGACTCCGCCCTCGGAGCGCACTGAGGTCTACCTGGCCTACGACAAGGATGCGATCTACGTCGCCGCGCGCATGTGGGACAGCGGCGCGCCTCGCGAAATGACTCGCAACATCATGAAGCAGGGCTCGAGCCTCGCGGACGACGATCGGATCGCCATCGTCATCGACCCGTTCAACTCGCGCCGCCAGGGCTATCGCTTCGAGGTGAACGCGAACGGCGTCCGCAACGACATGCTGTACTAGAACAACCAGCTCCAGGCGGAATGGACGGTCATCTGGGAAGCGGCGGGCGACGTGGGCGAGGGTGTCTGGACGGCGGAGATGGCGATT
This sequence comes from Gammaproteobacteria bacterium, assembly GCA_020029545.1. Taxonomy (GTDB): domain Bacteria; phylum Pseudomonadota; class Gammaproteobacteria; order Steroidobacterales; family Steroidobacteraceae; genus Steroidobacter. The sequence goes on along the minus strand of JAIBJL010000193.1, from coordinate 6,984 downwards.
CCGTTCAAGTCCCTGCCGTTCGATCCGGCCATCGAGTCTTGGGGCTTCAACGTGTCGCGCGCGATCCGGCGCCGAGGCGAAGAGATGCTCTGGGTGTCGCGCAACCGGACGTGGAATCCGGCCATCGTCGGTGAGGCGCGCGGCTTCAGCGGGCTCGACCAGGGGGTCGGGCTCGACATCGTCCCGGGGCTCACGGTGAAGGAAGCGAAGTCCTATGCGAATTCCAGCAGCGCCCTCACGACCGACCCCACGCTGGACGTGTACTACAAGATCACCCCCGCGCTGATGGGCTCGCTCACCGTGAACACGAACTTCTCGGCCACCGAGGTCGACGATCGCCAGGTCAATCTCACGCGCTTCAATCTGTTCTTTCCCGAGAAGCGCGACTTCTTCCTGAGCGATGCGGACCTGTTCGAGTTCGGCCGCTGACGACTATGGATTCGACATCGTCACCGGACCGCAGAGCAAGTACTCTGGGCGCTTGAGCGTGCGCATGGGCGATTTCTACGACGGCGAACGGGTCAATCTCGGCGGTGAATTCGCCTGGAAGCAGTCCCGATATTTCACGCTGCGGCTCGCGTACGACTGGAACGACGTCGATCTGCCGCAAGAGCGGTTCATCACGCGGCTCTCTCGCGCCACCGCGGAAGTGAGCCTGTCGTCGCGGCTGAACTGGATCAGCCTGTTTCAGTACGATGATGTGTCCGAAGTGTTCGGCATCCAGAGCCGGCTGACGTGGACTCCCCAGGCCGGACAGGAGATGTTCCTGGTGTTCAACCGCAACTTCCAGGATTTCGACAAGGACGGGCGGCTGCAGTCCATCGACTCCGACCTCAGCGCAAAGATCAGTTACACCTTCCGGTTCTGCCACGGGCTATTTCATGACCCCCGCAAGCATCTTCGTCACGCTGTTGCCACCGGCCTTACCGAGATAGTCGGTGATCGTCGGTGCAAACTTCGCGACGGTGTCGGGCTGCATGCCGAGCTTGCTGAGCGACCCATTGAGACCTGCCAGATTGCCGAGCGGGCCGGTCACGGCGCCGAGCTTCTTGGCGGTTTCCATGTACTTCGAGGCACCGGGGACCAGCGATACGATCTTGTCGAAATCGCCCTTGGCCAGCTTCTCCTTGGCGAGCGTCAGGTAAGAGCCGATGCCGCCCTTCGCCTGATTCTCGGTGACACCGAGCTGACTGCTCAGCAGTCCTATCAAAGGATCCTTCAACGATGCGGCCATGGAACCCAGACTACTGGTGTTCTGGCCTTGCACACAGAAAGGGATAGCCATTAACGTCAGCAGCGCGTGGCGTCGATTCACAATGTCCTCCTGAGCCGCAAGGCGGCTAGCCTGAAATACGAAGCCGCCACGGTAGCGCATCTCGGCGACAATGTGCACGGATCGAATTTGTTTCAGCCCGGTTGTCGGAATCCCGCCTCGCCGTTCGTCTGTCGAAGATGCCTCATCTGATGAAGACCGGCCCGCGCATGAGCCAGGAGAGCAATCCGATGCCGTTCGACGGCAAGCGGATAATCTTTGGTGGCTTTGCACCGGTCGTCACGCTCGAAAGATAGATTCAGCAATCTCGACGCGGCGATATTCTCCGTCGGTTCAGCGTGGCTGGCGTGGAACCAGGTCAGTCAGCGCAGCGCGCAACTGAGCGAGTTTGGGTGGCTTGTTGAGCACGCAATCGACGTGCACCGGTACGTCGTTCTCGGCCGTCAGCCGTTGCCCCCAGCCGGTCATCAGAATGATCGGGGTGGCGGGCGATGCGGCTTTGATCGCCATCGCCACGCGCCGACCGTCGATATGGGGCATGCCCAGATCGGTGATGACGGCATCAAATCCCTCGCCGCGTTTTCGTGCCGCAATGAACGTATCGATGCCGGCCTGGCCGCCATCGGCGGGAGTGACTCGATGACCATCGTTTTGCAGGATATTGCACACCGATTCGATGATGAGAGGATCGTCATCCACGATGAGAAGGTGCAGTGGTCGCAATGGTTGCTTGGGTGTCGGTGCGGCAGGGCTGCTTGCCGCAGCCGGCGCCGCGGAGAAGAGCAGCCGCGCTGTCGTGCCTTTACCCAACGCGCTCTCGATCCGCAGCTCGGCACTGTGCCGCTGCACCATGCCGTACACCATGGCCAACCCCAGGCCACTGCCGCGTTCGCCTTTGGTGGTAAAAAACGGCTCCAGGCAATGGCGCTGTGTCGCCTCGTCCATGCCCGTGCCCGTGTCCGATACTTCCAATGACACGATGTCGGCGCTGTCCTCGGAGTTTGCCTTGGCAGTTGCATAGGTCCGCAAGGTGAGCGTGCCGCCGTTCGGCATCGCATCCACGGCGTTGAAAACCAGATTGGTCAGTGCGTCGCGGATTTCGCCCTCTACCCCCATGATCAAGGGCAGGTCCGACGCAAGTTCGGTCGCAAGGTCAATGACGACGCCTCGTTCCTGCGGCTCATTGCTCCAGCGCACGCGGGTCAATTCGACCACCTGTTCGACGATGCGATTCAGGTGGACGGGCGCGAGGTTGAATTGCGGTTCACGCGGGCGATAAAACTCGCGCATCCGACCCACCGTTTGTGCGACGTCTTCGATCGCACGCTTGATGGTGGTCAGATAATTGCGGGCGCGGACACTGAGATTCGGTTCCTGTTCCAGCAGGGATTCGGTGTACAGGCCGATGGGAGAAATCGCATTGTTGATGTCGTGCGCTACACCGCTTGCCATCTGTCCCAAGGCACGCAGCCGCTCCTGTTGCAGGACGGTCTGCTGGCTGCGGCGCAGGTCGTCGTAGGCCTGCTGCAATTCGCCGTAGAGTTTCGCTTGATACGCGGCCAGGCCCACGTGATCGCTCAATTGCCGCAGAAATTCGCAGTCACGGCTGTCGAAGCTGTGCGCTTGTCGGCGTGCGGCAACCAACACGCCGAGTACCTTGCCTTCCGCCAATAACGGCACTGCTGCCAATGAATGCAGGCCCGCACCGGCCAGGCGGCGTGGAAACGGCAACGATTCGTTGCTCATGTCCGGCTCGTACACCAGTTGGCCCTGCAGGCAGCGGGACAAATCGCTCTCACCGACAGGCAGACACGTTTGTGGTGTCAGGGATAATTTCGCAGCCTGTGCATGACTGCGGGTGCCGATGCTGGTGACACTGAGTGTAGCCGCAGAAGAGTCATGAGAAAGCGCGCAACCAAAGTCGATGGGCAGGTGATCTTCCAGGCTGTCGATGGCCACTTGCAGGATGCTGGGCAGGTCCTGTCGTTCGCCGATGGCCTGGGTAATGCGGTTCAGCAACTCCAGCTGACTCAGTTGCTGTTGCTGCTTGTGCTCACTGCGTTTGCGCTCCGTGATGTCGGTAGAAATGCCGCACAGGCCGTAGAGCTTGCCCTCGCTGTCGTACAGCGGGCACTTGCTCGATACGTAGGTATGAGGTCCATCGTCAAGCGGCGCGACCTCCTCCAGCTCCATTGCCACGCCACCATTCAGCACCCGTTCGTCGACCGCGCGAAAGGCCTCGGCGGTGTCCTTGGGAAAGATGTCATAGTCGGTCTTGCCCACCACCCACTCGCGGCTCAGATGGAACAGTTCCTCGAAGCGTCGGTTGACCAGCAGGTAGCGGTATGCCACATCCTTGACGTAGACCACCGCGGTGGAGTTGTCGATGATCGCTTGCAGCAGCCGTTCGCCGGAACGCACGGCCTCTTCTGCCCGCCTGCGTTCCGTGATGTCGGTGATGAAGCCGCAAAAAGTGATTGCAGCGCCGCTCTTCAGCGGGCTGATCGACAACTCCACCGGGAACTCCGAACCGTCGCGGCGTAAAGCACTCAATTCGAGGAGACGATGGAACACGGGAGCTTCGCCGGTGGCGAGGAAATGCTTGATCCCGCGCATGTGTTTATCGCGATGACGCAACGGAATAATCGTTTCGGACAGCAAGCGGCCAAGTACTTCATCGTGCGCCCAGCCGAACAGAGTCGCTGCGCGGGAATTCCAGTCGATGATCCGGCCGTCCGCATTCATTACAATCACAGCGCTCAATGCCGAATCCAGGACAGCACGCACCCGGCTTTCACTGTCGCGTAGTTCCTGCTCGGCACGTTGCCGTTCGCGAGCTTCCTCGAGAAGCCTGCGATTCAACGCTTCAAGTTGCTGCGTGCGTTCTGCGACTCGTAGTTCCAGCTGCTCATTCAGCCGGCGCACGTCATCCTCAGCCCGTTTGCGCTCGGTGATCTCTCTCGCCAAGCCTGCATTTGCCTGTTGCAGCGTCGAGGGGCTGGGCAATTGCAGGGCATGGGGAATGAGCTTGACCAGAAGGATCGCCGTGGGCACGGACGCCAGCGCCGTGATTGCCTTGACAGCGCCGGACAACCAGTAGGAGGGATGCCAGATGACCCAGATCTCCATGGCATGGGTGGTGCCGCACGCCACAATGAAAATGGCGAAGCACACGAACATCCAGTGAAATTCCAGATCGCGGCGCTTGCGTACGAAATACAGCAGCGTGAACGGGATCGAGAAATAGGCGAGCGTGATCAGCGCATCCGAGACGATGTGCAGCCAGAGCACCCCGGGTTGCCACAGGTAGCACATCCCATGCGGCATGAAGCCATTGCTGGAAAAAACATTGCTGAGGAAGCCGATCATGAGGTACCGCCGTGAAAAATGATCGCTGGCTTGATTCGGCGTGGCCGAATAGTTCTTTCGCAACCCCTACTATCCCAGTCTCCGGGCGTCTATGGGCGCTTATACGAACGTGTGCAGCATTCGATTTCCGCACACGATTCTGCCGGGTTGACGCGATGCAAACCAGCTGCGTTCTTCGCCAGCTCACACCGCGGACGTGCGCAGGTGATCGTGCTGACCGCGCCGGTGGACGGAAAAGTGGCAGGCGGTCTCGTTCGCTTGCGAACGGGTTAGCAGGCTGTTGAAAAACAGCCTGTGTCCGGGCCACGGATGGCCCGACGAAATCATGCACATGTCTATGTGCTTGATTTCGGGAGCGCTGCGAAAATCACACTTTTCGTGAGCGACGTTGAAAAAGACCATGACGGTCTTTTTCAACACCTATTAGGTTCGAACGCGGTTCACTGCGCCGGCAGGATATTGCTCCACGTTTCCGTCAGGATGTCCGAGCCACTCTGCAGGTAGCCGCGCAACTCGGTGGGTTCTGTGGAACGCAGCTGCTTGACCCTGATCGTCATTCGCCACGCGCCCGTGGCCGCCACGCGATAAGCGTTGCTCTCCATGATCTGACCGTTGGACGGTGCGCTGACCATAGCCTTCATGGCCGTGTCGGCCGGCAATGAGTCAAGCGACGGACCCATGAAATCGACGATGTATTGCTGCTCGCCCGACCCGAGTTCGGCGAAGCCATGTCCAATGCGTGTCTGTACTGCCCATCCGCCCGGTGGACGTTGCATCTGCTGTCCCTGCCAGTGCAGACGGTATGAGAAGTCGAACGGCTGTCCGGTTGCCGGAAGCTGCGCTGGCACCCAGTACGCAACGATGTTGTCATTGGTTTCGTCCGGCGTGCTCAGTTGTACCAGCTCGACGCGGCCGGGCCCCCATGAGCCGATCGGTTCGATCCATGCGCTGGGTCGCAATTCGTAGCGCGCCTCGCTGTCTTCGTAACTGCTGAAGTTGCGGTCACGCTGCATCAATCCGAAACCGCGCAAGTCGCGCATGCTGAACGCTGTCGTCAGCGTCGCCTTCGGGTTGAGCAAAGGACGCCAGAGCCATTCTCCCTCGCCGGTCGCGATCATCAGTCCATCGGAGTCATGCACTTCAGGCCGAAAGTCGGTTTGATGCGGCTGATTCTCGCCGAACGCAAACATGCTGGTGAGCGGTGCAATGCCTAGCGTCGCAACCCCCGCTCGTAGGAACAAGCGCGAGCGTACATTCATGACGGTTTCAATGCCTGGCTGAATATCGAACTGATAAGCGCCGCTGGCGCGCGGCGAATCCAGCAGCGCGAATACCGTAAGAGCACGCGCCTTGGCGTCTGCGGGCTTGACGATCCAGAACTCGCTGAAGCGGGGAAACTCTTCTGCCTGACCGCCTACCGTGTCGATGGCGAGACCGCGTGCCGACAGCCCGTAATGCTGACCGGCACCCAGCGCGCGAAAATAACTCGCGCCCAGAAAGACCACGAGCTCATCTTTGTATTGACCGCCGTTCAGCGCGTAGTGCGCGCGAAAGCCGGCGAAGCCCACATCGCCCCAGCGATCCGGCGACAGTTTGTTCCTGCCGTAGTCGAAGTCCGAGCTGCGGTAACGAAGATGCCGAACGCCCTGGAGGGTGACTTCGTTGATGCGGACTGGCTCGGTCTGGAATTTTCCCAGGTGAAAAAACATCAGCTCGAACGGCAGCTTATCGGCTCGCCAAACGGCATGTTCCGGACGAAAGCGAATGTCGCGATACTGATCGTAGTTGAGAGCCTGCAATTCCGCGGGCGGTTTGCGACTTGTCGTCTGGTAGGGGTGTTGTGCCTGCGCTTGCGCTTGCGCAGCGACGTCGTCGAAGCCGAAGGCTCGCGCTGGGTCGCCATAGGCTAATCCGACTACCAGGCCGATTACCGAAATGATCAGCGCCAACGTGCGGCGTAGCGCAGACGCCGTTCGACCGAGCAAGGCGGTAAAGTCTGCACAGATCGGCATCGATGACCTCGGCTTGACGGGATCGACAAGATAGCATGTTGCGAGGTCAACAAAGTAACTGTCACGCGCGGCGTCAATGCGGGTAAGTCAGAAGCTCGCGCTCAGCGTGAGCCGGACCATGCGGGGTTCCACCGGATGGAAGTGGATATCTGCAACGGGTTCGGTTTCGCCGGCCAGCTGCGATTCGTAGAAATAGGTGATGTCCCGGTTGTTGCTGTCGAACACGTTGTGCCGCGGCGCTGAGCTGGTAGCGTTCGGCAAATCGATAGCCTGCTTCAAGATTGACGAGGCCTGCACCGTGACGCTGAATCGCCCGCCTTGTTCCCGGTC
>JAIBJL010000514.1 GCA_020029545.1 Gammaproteobacteria bacterium | reverse complement strand
CGGCGCGCGGCGATGAAGAATTGGGAGAACAAGGCGATCGACATCCGTACCGACGCAGTGAGCTATATCATGAAACGTCGCGACGCCGTGCGCATGGCAATGATGAAGGTGCTGGAGCAAAACAAGATCGATGTATTCGTCAATCCATCGACGACGGCATTGGCGCGCAAACTCGGTGGGCCGGCGGAACCAGAACGGCGCTCGTATGGTTACGGCGCCGTGCTCGGCATTCCGGAGGTGTTCGTACCCGCCGGTTTTGCGCAAGTCAGTTACGAGCCTGAGTTCAAGCTCAGTGCCGATGGCAAGAAATACGAATCCGTTGCCGGCACCGAACCGACGACGCTGACCAGCCCGCTACCGTTCAACATCGGCTTCTGGGCGGGCACCGGCGAGGAGTCGACGATTCTCAAGGTGGCTTCCGCCTACGAGGCGGCAACACATCATCGCAAGGCACCGGCCGGATTCGGTCCAGTGCGCGGTGAGCCGGTGGCTCCCGGCGGACATCAATGATGATCCCTGTGCAGCGAGAGCCGAACTCCGTCAGTTCCTGTCAGCATTCCTCTGTAGTCCGCAATTTTATGGGAGGGAGAAAGTACACTTAGGACTCATGATCTGCAGGACGAGGGGCGATGCCGCACGATACGAGTCTGATCCTCACCATCGCCCTGGCCTTCGTAGCAGCCCTTGCGCTGGGTTTTGGGGCTTCCAAACTGCGTATACCACCGCTTGTCGGCTATCTCTTTGCCGGCATCTTGATCGGCCCGTTTACACCCGGACTGGTCGCGAACTCGCACCTGGCCAGTCAGCTTGCCGAGATCGGTGTCATTCTTCTCATGTTCGGCGTCGGCCTGCACTTCTCGGTGAAGGATCTGATGGCCGTGCGCTCGATTGCCATCCCCGGGGCGATCGCACAAATCGCCACGGCAACGTTCATCGGTGCGGCGCTCGCGCGACTGTGGGGTTGGAGTTTGGGCGCCGGTATCGTCTTTGGTCTGTGTCTCTCCGTGGCGAGCACGGTGGTGCTGCTGCGGGCGTTGGAGCAACGCGGCACCCTGCTCTCTCCGGAAGGACGAATTGCCGTCGGATGGCTCATTGTCGAGGACCTCGCCATGGTTTTGGCGCTCGTCTTGCTGCCGCCATTGGCGGGACCGCTCGGCAGCAGCAGCGCCCCCGATGGCGCGGGGAGTCTAGCTGATGGACAGCTTTGGCTCGCGCTCGGTGTCACGCTGGCGAAGGTGTCATTGTTTGTCGCTATCGCGCTAGTCGTCGGTACACGCGTCGTACCCTGGGTGCTGATGCAGGTTGCTCGCACTGATTCCCGTGAGCTTTTCACGCTGGCGGTACTTGCGACGGCGCTCGGCATCGCTTACGGCTCGGCGGCGCTCTTCGGCGTCTCCTTCGCCCTCGGTGCTTTCTTCGCTGGCGTGGTCCTGAGCGAATCCGAGCTCGCCCATAAGGCCGGTGAAGAATCGCTGCCGCTGCAGGATGCGTTTGCGGTTCTGTTCTTCGTCTCCGTCGGCATGCTGTTCGATCCCGCGATCGTGCTGCGTGAACCACTGGCGGTGGTCGCAGTGGTGCTCGTTATCGTCCTCGGCAAGTCCGTCGCGGCGTTTCTCATCGTGCTTGCGTTTCGTTATCCGGTACGCACGGCGCTCACGATCTCGGCGAGTCTGGCGCAAATCGGCGAGTTTTCCTTCATTCTCGCCGGGCTGGGCGTGATGCTCGGCCTGTTACCCGCTGAGGGCCGCGACCTCATTCTGGCCGGCGCACTCATGTCGATCACACTCAATCCTCTTATTTTTGCCGGGATGAACCTGATGGAACGAGCTTTACTCGCTCAGCCGCGCCTGCGGCGATGGCTGGAGCGTCGCGGCACCCCGTTGCTCGAACTGCCGGTCGTCAACGCTCCCGTGATCGATGATCACGCGGTGATTGTCGGACACGGTCGAGTGGGCCGCATCCTGTCTCAGCTTCTTGAGCAGGAAGGACTGCCATTCGTCGTGATCGAGCGCGACCGACGGCTCTTCGAACAACTACAAGCGCGTTCCATCCCGGCGGTGTTCGGCGATGCGACTGCGCAAGGCGTGCTCGAAGCCGCCCGTATGGCAAGCGCCCGGCTGCTGATCATTGCCGTGCCCGATGGCTTTCAAGCGCGGCGCCTGCTCGAAATCGCGCGCCAGGCCAATCCTCGTATCGATACGGTGGTACGTACCCACAGCGATTCTGAAGTCGACTACTTGAAGGCCCAAGGTGTCGGGCTGGCGGTGATGGGCGAACGTGAGCTGGCCCGAGGCATGACCGAATACGTGCTGCGCAGCTTCGGCGTACCTGCCGCCCGCGCGCGGCTGCTGGCGCAAGGCGAAAGCGAGCGGGAGCTCGCGGCGCAAGCCGATCGACTCTGAAGACAGTGACTTATCCAGCGTCAGTGTCGAGGCAGACGTGAGCGGACACTATCGCCGCGGAAACTTCCCGTCGAGATAGAACCAGTTGCCCTCCTCACGGACAAATCGGCTGATTTCGTGGAGTACCGAAACGCGGCCGTTGAGCTGATAGCGAGCAGTGAACTCCACGATCGCGCGATCGTTATCGACGATCTTGTAGCGCTTGATCTTCAACCCGATCCATTGCGGCTTGGTGCCGCCGGCTGCCTTCTCGGCTGCAGTGGGCCGTGTGGATTTGTGCCAGCTGCGCTCGATATAGTCGTGCAGATCCAGCGCGAAGGCGCTGTAACGCGAACGCATGAGCGCTTCCGCATTGGCGGCTGGCTCGCCTCGATGCAGGGGCTCGCAGCACTGTGCGTAGGGTGCATTGCTGCCGCATGGACAGGCAGCCGGGCCGGCACCACGGGGCGATTCGCTTTCAGACATTTGAGAACCTGAACTTCTGTCACACGATGTCCCGCCATTCTGCCTGTTTGCGACCCACTTCACACTGCGGAGCTGAACGCCGCCCGCCAACTGTGCACGAATACTTGAAGTGCACCGCATTCATGCAGGCCTTAACAATGGATGATCCCGTCATTGCTCGATAATGACTGGCCTGGGTAGTTTGTCGTGAAGACTGGCATAGAAACGGAAAGCTGGAAGAAAAAATACTTCGACAGCCTCGGTTCGTTGGAGAACGAACAGAAGCAGTTTCGTTTCATGGAGGCGACTCTCAAGCGCCTGGCCGGCAGGTTGTGCACCGCTGCGCTCGGACAATCTTCGCGCCTCGATGAGCAGATCAGGCAGCTGCAGACGACGCTGCGTCGCGAAGCATCCTGTGA
>JAIBJL010000192.1 GCA_020029545.1 Gammaproteobacteria bacterium | reverse complement strand
CCGCCGCGTACGCGGCGAGCGATGCGGGAAAAGTCACGCCTTTTCCCGTCATCGCCACAGCGCGAGTGGCAGGATGCCCGAGTCGCTGTTTCATACTAGCGCAGCGGCCGAAACCATGGTCACTTGCCGGATTTGTCCTTTTCCCAACTCTTGTTGATCTTATCGGTCCAGCTCTTGTAGTTCGTCCAGCTGTACAGCGAGCGAGTGATTGCCGCGTGGCGCGGGTTCGCCGGCAGCGGTGGCGGCAGCGAGGGTGCGCGTTCCAGCCACTTGCGCTGCGGATCGTGCGAGGGCGAACCGGCACGTACTATCGAACTACCCGGCTCACCCGCCCATGCGCGGTGCCGGCCAGTTACCATCGAATCATCGCTTTTGTGACCAGACATGCTCTTGCTCCCAGTGATGGACAACAAGTTAGAGTGGCAACAGAAACCTCGTGAGGAACTGCATCACAGGCACTTTGCCACGTAGCGGGAGTGCGACAGTCATCCCACAACCAGTGATACCGGCGGGAGTGCCGCGTCACAGAAGAGCCGGTTTTTATAGCGTATTTAACCGGCCATTATTGATTCCGCGCGCAAACGCGGCGGATTTTCCGCCACCGACATGCTGTGTCGTGAGAGCAACGAGGGAGTTTTAAGGAGCGCGTGCCGCAAGCAATGCGGCGAACGCCGGTTTGATTTCGTCGAGGATTTCGTGGATCGCCGATGGCACCAGGCTGGTGAATACATCGAGCAGGACAATGGCGTTGACGATCGCGTCCTGACGACTCGCCGCCCGGATACGTTGGGCCATGCCTCGATTCACGGCATGTAACCCACGATAAACGCTTTCCAGGTGATCGAGCGCCAGATCCGGCGTGCCGCCATCGCGGGCGATGAAATGTTGCGCCAGCAGGTACATCGCCGCCACGCGATAGGCGGTTTCGGACTCGGTGGAGAACGGCAGGTGGAAGCGGGCCATCGGCCGGAACACCGCAGTGCGCGGACATCCGCTGGAGGCCATGATGAGCCCGATCAGCGAGGCCAGTCCCTGCTGCGCCGACAAGGTTGCCACCACGGAGCGCTCCTCGCTTTCCACGGTCACGCGCACCTTGTCGTAAGAAACCAAGTCGGCAAATCCGTCGATCACGCCCGCGAGTTGCACCGCGGCCGGACAGTGCGACACCTTGGATGCCTCCAGAGGGCATCCGCTGCATTGATTGAACGCCAGCGCTGTCCACGCAGGCGGCTCGCCAGGCGGCTGCGATACCAGCTGCGCCGTATCGCGATCGAGCTTCAATTCAAATACGCGTTCACTGGCATCCGGCAGGTCGAAGCGATAAGTCTGTATCAGATGGGTCATGCAACGAGCCGGTAGCAGGGCCGATAGTCGCCGGCGATTTTCATGCGCTTCTGCGCGACGAATGCTGCCAGCAGATCGTCGAGCAGGTTCATGATTTCCTTATCGCCGTGCAATTCGAAGGGTCCGCGTGCCTCGATCGCCTGCACGCCCTGCTCCTTCACATTGCCTGCCACGATGCCGGAGAAAGCGCGTCGTAGATTGGCAGCGAGCACATGCGGCTCGAGACCGCGCCGCAGCTCCAGCTTCGACATGGCTTCATGCGTAGGCTCGAACGGGCGCTGGAAGTCCGGTTGGATTTTCAGCAGCCAGTTGAAATTGTAGGCGTCGCTCCGGTTGCGACGGTGTTCGCGCACAGCCTCGATGCCACGAGTCACCTCGCGGGCGGCTTGCGCCGGATCGCCAACGACGATTTTGTAGCGCTTCTGGGCAGCGCTGCCGAGGGTCGCGCCGATGAAGCGGTCGATTTGCGCAAAGTAGTCCGCCGCCGCCGCCGGACCAGTGAAAATGACCGGCAAGGGCTGGTCGACATTGGCCGGGTCCAACAGGATACCCAGCAGGTACAGGATTTCTTCCGCTGTCCCCGCGCCACCGGGAAACACGACGATGGCATGCGCAGTCCGCACGAACGCTTCGAGACGTTTCTCGATGTCCGGCATGATGACTAGCTGATTGACGATCGGGTTGGGAGGCTCCGCGGCGATGATGCCGGGTTCCGTCATGCCGATGTAGCGGCCATCGTAGATGCGCTGCTTGGCGTGACCGATGGCCGCCCCCTTCATCGGGCCTTTCATCGCGCCGGGACCGCACCCGGTGCAGACGCTGAGCGAACGCAGGCCCAGCTCGTAGCCCACCCGCTTGGCGTACACGTATTCCATCTTGCCGATGGAATGCCCGCCCCAGCACACGACCAGGTCGGGACGACCTTTGTAGTCGAGTATCCGCGCGTTGCGCAGGATCTGGTACACAGCGTTGGTAATGCTCGCCGGATCGGTCAGGTCGAACCGGTGACTGCCGATAATGGCATCGTGGATGTAGACGATGTCGCGCAGCACCGCAAACAGATGTTCCTTGATGCCGCGGATCATGTGGCCGTCGACAAAGGCACTGGAAGGCGCATTGCGAACCTCCAGCTTGATGCCCCAGGCCTGGCGGCCGAGACGGATGTCGAAATCCTTATAGCGCTCGAAGATCGCACGCACATCGTCGGATTCGAGACCGGACGACAGCACCGCGAGCGCACAACGGCGAAACAGCTCGTAGACCGAACCGTGTCCTGCCGTCAGCAGCTGCTCGACTTCACGCTGGGAGAGATTTTCGAGGCTGCCGAGCGGGGAGACTCTGGCGTCCACAAGTGCCTCGGAGTCGGTGTGCGACAACGAGACGGACGCGCGGTTTTCACTCACGGCTGGATCTCGATGGGCGTGTCGGGCGGAGTCATCAACCAGATCTCGACCATGTCCGAATTGGCGAGCGCAATGCAACCCTCGGTCCAGTCGACATTGGTGTAGTAGTCGCGCGACTTGCGAGGCACATTGGGCTGACCGTGAATCATGATCGCGCCTCCCGGACGATGACCCTGCGCGCGCGCGCGCGCAATGTCCTGATCGTTTGGATACGACACCTGGATCGACAGAAAGAATTCGCTGTTCGGATTACGGCGCACCAAGCGGTACTTGCCCTCGGGCGTGCGATAGTCGCCTTCGAATTGCTTGTGCCCGTCAGGTCGCAAGCCCAGCGCAACCCGGTACGAGCGCAGCACCTGGCCATTGCGCATCAGATACAGACGCCGCTCGGACTTGCGTACGATGACATTGTCCGCCAGCGGCAAGCCGGCCTCGATGCCCGATGAAGCAATGGCGCTCGACGGCAACGGTGCTTCCGCCAGTGCCGCGACACTCGCCACCAGGGCGATCCAGGCCAGCAACAGTCGACTCATGACTCGCAACAAGCAATACGCCTCATCGAACTCCGCGCCAGTATAGCGTGCCTGTGTACAGCCACAGTATGTGTGTTGTGCAGGAATCGCGTACCCATCTTGCCGGGAGCTACGGGATTTTGTGTGACGCAGTTCCCCACCGCAGACGATTAGTGGCTCGCCCGTAGCGTGACCGCCGCACATCCCCGCAGTCCAACCTCGGTTTCGGCCATCAGTCGGTAGTGTTCGCCGGCCTCTACTTCAACTTCCAACGAATGGCGGGTAACGCTGCGGGTTTCGCTGATCCGGCAATCCACCAGCAACGTATGCTTGCCCGGCAGAACATCCACTGAAGTCTGCGCCACGTTGAGCTCCAGTTCGTCCACCTTGCGCAGCACCAGCGACAGTGGCGCACCGGCACTGACACTGGGGTCGCCGCTGATGCGCGCCAGTTCATCCCGCGCGCGCTTTTCGCCCTCGTAACCCTGCACCGAGAGGCAACCGGCGAGTCCCGCGACGATCGCCATCACGCTCATCGACTGCGCTGCCCGCCTCATGGGGTGGCCGCCGTTGCCGTCGCCTCCGCGGGCGCGTTCGCCACCAGCGTCGGAATCACCAGCTTGGCACCCGGTTTCAGCGAGCCCAGATCCAGATCCGGGTTGTACTGGCGCAGCAGCCAGATCGGCACGTTGTAGCGCTGCTGTGCCAGCACCCATACCGATTCGCCGGACTTGATGACGTGGGTGACGTCGCCGCTGATGCGGTATTGCGTGAAGAATGTCTCCTGCAACTGTTTGTGATATTCGATGCGGCGCGCCTCGAACTGATCCTGCGTGACACGCGAAAGGTCCAGCTTCACCTTGCGACCGATGACGACCGGCGTCGCGTTCGTCATGCGATTGAGCTTGCGCAACTGGCTGGCGCGCACGTCGAGCCACTCCGCGTAGTGACCGATGGTCTCGGCCGCCTGGACGCGCACCGTTTGATCCTTGGCGACGGTGTAATCGCTGGGATCGGCGGATGCCGCAGCCTGCATGCCCGGGACCAGTGTCGGGCCCAGCTCTTCGGCTTCTTTCTCGGTGACCGGTTCGACGGCTTCGGCAACTGCCACCGGCTCGGGCAATGGCGCAGGTGTTGCAGATTCCACCGGAACCGTCGCTTCCTCGGGAGGCGCTACGCGCGCCGACGCGCTCAACGCCAACACCTGGCCTTCGTACAGAAAGTTGCGATTGCGGATGCTGTTGAGTTCCATCAGCCCGCCTTCGGTCATGCCGTGGTGCTTCGCAATGGACGACAGTGTATCGCCGCGCTTCACCACGTAGCGCGTCTCGGCATTGCCCACCACACCCGTAGCCGGCACCGGCTTGACCGGCGCTGCGATCACCGGGGGCCTCTCGGTCTGTGCCACAGCAACGGGCGCCGCACCGCTGCCGGACGGCAGATCCAGCACCTGACCGACAGCGATGCGATACGGTTTGCGTAATGAGTTCAGGTCCGCGATACGCGCCGCGGACACCCCGTAGCGAGTCGCGATCGTCGACAACGTCTCGCCCTTGCGGACACGATGCCGGGTATCGGCCAGCTGCACATCGAACGACTGCCCGGAGTGGATCTTCTCCAGCGCCGCCAGCGCGTCGATGCTGGACGGCACGCGCAGGTCGAACCCTTTCGGTACGTGACGCGAGCCGCTCCACACCGCCGGCAGCAACGCCGGATTGAGCCGCTTGAGCACATCGCGTTCGACATTCAGAGCGGCGGCGATGCGACTTGCCGGCACGACATTGGTCAGCGTGACGATCTTGCTGTCGTCGACCGGATTGCGTTTGATCGGGCCGAAGAACTTGTCCGGATCGGAATCGACTTCCAGCGCCGCAAGAAACGCGACGTAGAAGTTGCGCGAAGCGAAGCCGAAGCTGCGGCTGTTGTACTTGCGCACGATGGTGACGATGTCGCTCGTGCCCATCTGCTCCTGCGCGCGGCGCATGCCGGCCGTGCCGTGATTGTAGGCCGTCAGTGCCAGCGGCCAGCTGCGCAATACGATGTAATTCTGTTCGAGGAACCGCGCTGCGGCTTCGGTCGCGCGATAGGGATCGAGGCGTTCATCCACGGCGTTGTCGATCCGCAGAAAGCGTCGCCCGGTCGCACGCATGAACTGCCACATGCCGGCAGCACCCACCTTGGAATAGGCATACGTATTGAACGACGATTCGACATGCGGCAGCGCAGCCAGTTCGCGCGGCAGGCCGGTCTTCGCAA
Source organism: Gammaproteobacteria bacterium (assembly GCA_020029545.1). Taxonomy (GTDB): domain Bacteria; phylum Pseudomonadota; class Gammaproteobacteria; order Steroidobacterales; family Steroidobacteraceae; genus Steroidobacter. The sequence goes on along the minus strand of JAIBJL010000192.1, from coordinate 3,491 downwards.
ACGTCTCCGCAATATGATCGCGATAGGCACCGGAACGCAGTATCCCTTCGCGAAAGCGGTCCGATTGTCCGAGCTGAAAGCGCACTTCTTCCGCGGCCTGCTCGAACCGCAGCCGGTGCGTGCCTTTCGGCCACAACGCCTCGACCCGTTGTTCCTCTGCCGACAGGTCTTTAGCGCCGCTGGCGATGCGGTCGAGCATGCGGCTGTACTTCTTTTTCGCATCCTCGATGTACTTGGAGCGCTGCCGCGGCGGCATATCGTCTTCGAACTTCAGCACTTCGTATACCACGCTCAAATCGTACGGATCGTGGATCAGCCCACCGTTGGTTGACACTTCGGTATAGATCCGGCGCCAGAACGCGATGTCGGCTTCCAGTTCAACAGGACGAACGAATGCCTCGGCGGCCTGTGCCTGTTCAACGGACGGCGCGACCAGCGTCAGCAACACCAGCACGGCATAAGGGATCTGTCTTAAGAGTCTGATCATGGGAATTCGGGGAACCTGCAGGCATCATGGGATCGTCCTCAGCGGGACGAGGTTCGGATTCATGCTGTCGGCAGCATGCTGCTGACCTGGAGCGCAGCGATGGCGCAAGCCTATGTATTGCGACGCGTAGTGCAACTGTTTTGTGAGATCGGGACCGAGCTTACGTTGCCAAAGCCACACCGCCAAAGCCACGTCGTGCCCGGCGGCCATTTCGAGGGGAACCGCAAGGCTGGTCAGGACTCGACTGTCTGTCTGACCACGCGGCCGGAAATCACGCCGTCCAGCGTCTCGCCGAGCTCTTCAATGGTATTGGGCTTGAGGATCACCGCTACCACGCCGAGCTGCCGGGCGGTTTCGTGGTCTTCTGCTCGAATGTAACCGGACGTGATGATCACCGGGAGATCGGGGCGCACTGCGAACATTTCACGGGCAAGTTCGAATCCCAACATCGTCGGCATGGAGAGATCGGTGATGACGACATCATACGCAGCCGGCTGTGCGACAAACTTCTTCAGTGCTGCGCGCGGATCGGTGCACCCTGTCACCTGGTAACCCCGGCGGCTGAGCGTGCGCTCAGCCAGAAAGACCAGCGCATCGTCATCGTCCACGTAGAGCACGCGCTGACCCGGCGTCGGCGCCGGCACCACCACCGGCTCGCGAATCGCTGGAGCGCTGACCGCAACATTCTGGGTTGCGGGAAAATACAGCCGGAAGTGGGTTCCTTTGCCGGGTTGACTGTCGACGGTGATCGCACCGTTGTGGCTCTTCATAATACCGTCGACCACGGAGAGCCCTAACCCGGTGCCTTGTCCAACCGGCTTGGTCGTAAAAAACGGATCGAAGATACGCTGCAGGGTACGCTGGTCGATGCCGCACCCGGTGTCGGTTACCGACATGCGCACGTAGTGACCCGCGTGTAGCCCCGGCGTCGCCCCTGCCAACGCTTTATCCACTCTTACGGTGTCAAGATGGATATCGATAGTGCCCGGCCGGTGACCGATGGCGTGCGCTGCATTGGTCACGAGATTCATGATGACCTGGTACAGCTGACCCGCATCGACGGTCGTCGGCGGCACGTCCTCCGCAATCATGCACCGCAACTGAATCATGGACGGCAATGTCGAACGCAACAGCGTGGCTGCTTCCTGGATCACCGGCCGCAGCTGGATCACCTCACGCTTGGGTTCCTCCTGCCTGCTGAAGGCGAGAATCCGTCGCACCAGATCAGTGGCGCGAGTTCCCGCGCGATCTATTTCGCCGAGGCATTCCAGCGCCGGATGTCCATCCTCCAGATCGGCCTTGGCGAGACGCGCGTTGCCACGAATCGCCAGCAGGATGCTGTTGAAGTCGTGTGCTATGCCACCTGCCAGCGTGCCCAACGCCTCCATCTTTTGTGAGTGCAGCTGCAACTCCTGCGCGCGTCGACGCTCGTCGATGTCCATGCAGGAACCAAACCACTTGACGACATGTCCCTGCACGTCACGCAGCGCCGTCGCCTGTGAGTCGAACCAGCGGTATGTGCCATCGCGTCCCTGCAAACGGCACTCGGCACGCAATTTCGCCACGCCGCCTGCGACCGCCGTTCGCCATTCCCGCAGCAGCCGCGATCTATCTTCGGGATGAATTCGTTCTATCAAGTCAGGGGTCTGCGAATCCTTCGCGAGCCCTGCGTACTGTTCCCACTGTCCGTTGAGAAAATCGCAAACGCCGTCGGGCGTGGCGGTCCAGATCAGCTGCGGCAGACTCTCTGCGATCTGTCGAAAGCGCTCGTCGCTTTCGCGCAGCGCCGTCTCGGCGCGTTTGAGTTCGGTGATATCGATCGACAGCACGGAAATGCCTTCGGGCGCCGGTTGAGCGCTGATCACGAACCACGAATCTCTGCCATCGGCACCCGCATACCGCGTCTCCAGACGCCCCGGGGTACGCGTGGTCATACAGCGCTCGAGCGTTGCAAAGACATCGGTGCGTTTCAACGCCGGAAACACCTCCATCACGGTCCGCCCCAACATCTGTTTAGCGGGGGGAGCGTTAGAATGCCTGACACTACTTTCGTTGACGTACAGATACCGCCAGTCGAACCCGATGATCTGGCATCCTTCGAGCAGGCGATCGAAGAGATGATGAAAACGCTCCTCGCCCTTCTGCATGGTGACGATGGTCTGCTCCAGTTCCACCATGATTTGGTGTAGCCGCTGTTCGAGCAGCGCGTTGACCTCATCAGCCTTCTTCAGCGACTCTTCCGATTTCGCCAACGCTGTACGCAACCTGCCGTGCAACAGACTGATCAGCACGCCGGTAATTGCGAACAGCAGCAGCAGCGCCAACACGGAACTGCGCTGCTCGAAGCTATAGGAGAACTGCGGTTCCGGAAAAAACGACCACACCAGCGCAAGCGACGCCGCCGTCGCTGCGATACCTGCCCTCAAGCCACCGATCCAGGCACTGAGCAGCACGGCCGGATAGAAGAAAAACCAACCGTAAGGCTGCAGCGTGGACCAATAAAACCATTGCAAGATCAGAGCCGCCACGACCGGCAGCAGCGAGAGAAACACGCGGAGGCGTGCAGCGGCTGGTAAATCCATTTTGTCTTATCGCTCGAACACGCTTACGTCGGTTTGACGTGCGCTGCTTGCCTGTCTGTCTGTCCTGCAGACATAACCTATTCCCGGCAGCGTGCGGCATCCCGGACTTGCAGCCATCAGTAGATTTGACAGCTCGCGTCGGGACGAAGTCGCGTCATGTAACCCCACCCCGACACGGCGACATGGCGCCCTCTGACTAGCTGCTGGGACGCACTGTATTGAGTGCCGCGAGGCAGTTCAAGATCAATGAGGTGAAACTTGGGGTGAAAGCCGGGGTGAAGCCTGGCCGCGACCCTTCAAAATGGCTCACCACGGGACCGGCGTTCGGATGGCGCGTGCCATCGGTCAGGTCTGGACCTGGACCCTACGACAAAACTGACCTGGGGCATTCCCGATACCGGACAGGCGCCTACAAGGATCGG
>JAIBJL010000016.1 GCA_020029545.1 Gammaproteobacteria bacterium | reverse complement strand
CGTGCGCATGGCGCTGGACGCCGCGTCCGGCGAAATGACCCAGGGCATGTGCGGAAAGATGACGCCATCCAGATCGGTGTTGGCCGCGCTATCCGGCTCGAAGATCTCCGAGGTCGAGTACATCGGCAGATCCTGCGCCAGATGGAAGCGCAGCGTCGGTCGCAGCGACCGGCCTTGCAGCGGTTGCGCACCGACGAACACGAACTGCGCATCCCCACGCCGCCGCGGCTCGAATTCGAGTTTCATGCCCAGCGTTGAGTTCAGTGCGTTGGCGCGGGCGCGACTTTCATCGATCAGCAGCAACTGGCGAATCGGTTCGGAATAGTCGCGGGCTGCAGGATCGTAGAAGCGCATGCCGGCGATCGTGCCGCCGAGCGTTCGCAGTTCGACGTCGAAGGCACGAAACACTCGCTGGCCCCAATCGTTGTTCGGCAGCAGTACCAGGCCACGCATGCGGCCGTCGTTGGTGACGCGCTGTGCCACCTGGCGCGCCTCTTCTTCCGGATCCAGCGAGAATTGGAACAGCAACCCGGGTGACGGTGTGCCCTCGGTCATCTGATTGAGCGCGAGCGTGAGCACCGAGGCATCGCCCGACGTGGCGACGGCAGTGACATCTTCCTTGGTGAGCGGGCCCACAATGAATTGTGCGCCGTCGGCAACAGCGCGCTTGTAAGCGGTCGTCGCGCCCATCGCTGCCGTGTCGTAAACGTTCAGGGCCGGGCGCCGGGCCGCATCCTGCTGTAGCAATGCCGCCAGGAAACCGTCGCGTACGGCAACGCCGGCAGCCTGCTGGCGTCCGGTGACGGGCAGTATCAGCGCAATCTGCGGGGGATACTCCAAGCCGACGCTGAGTTCGGGCAGGACATCGTCGGTGAGAAATGAGTTCGCCTCGTGCATGGGATATTTGGTTCGCCAGTTCGCAAGGTCTTCCTTCGCCGTAAATGGATTGCGTGCTGCCATCAAGGCGGCGCGACCCAGGTCGAGCCAACCGGCAACCACTGAGCTTGCGCCCGTAGGGATGGTGAAGTCGGCATTGGCACTTGCACTGCGCTGCAGACCTTCCCATATCAACCGCTGTTGGCGCGCTGTTCTGCCTGTGTCTTGAGCGTTTTATCGCGATCGAGTGCCGCCATGACGCCGGCCGCGGGTCGATTCAGTCCAAACAACGCGCGTGCGCGCAGACCCAGGATTTCCGTGACGGCGTCGGGCGGCAGCGGCTGAGGAATGAGGTTCAGCTCGGCCAGGGCCTTGTCGGGTCGTTGTGCGCGCAGGGCGAGTTCCGCCGCGATCTGCGCGCGGGCCACCCTGTCTTGTGTCGGCAACTGCGGACTCAGTCGCGTCAACAGGGCCGTGGCCTGATCATTGTCACCGGTTTGCAGATGTTGTTGTGCCGCGCGCAGCAGTAGGCGATCGCGAACCTCTGCGGTGGTTGCCTGTGTGGCGAGTGTTTCGAATGCTGCCGCCGCCTCTTTGTGGTTTCCTTCGCGGGCCAGTTTTTCGGCCTGGATCGACTGAGGGTCGCCGCGCTGTGTTTGCGGCCCGGCGCCCGGTGTCGTACAGGCACCGAGACCGACTGCCATGCCCGCAACGGCGAACATCGTCCAATAAGCCGGCCAACGGGCATTGACAGATTGCGGCATCGCTCTTTGCATCAAAAGTCTGCTCCACTACCAGGTGGTCGAGGGAAACGGGCCCCGGCGTCCTCGACGTCGTTGCGAAACGCGCGGTTTTCGCGACACTAACGGGTCCGGCGCACTGGCCTGGCGACTCCCTGGACCGGCTCGGCCGCAATCGGATGCACGCGGCCGCTCAGGCCCGGCGCAGTGCACTTCAATTCACGCAACATTATAAGGCGAGTCCATGTCCGATCGGTCTGTGAAAACCAGCGCGGCGCCCGGAACTCTGTATGTGGTCGCCACCCCCATCGGCAATCTGCGCGATCTCAGTCCGCGCGCCACGGACATTCTGGGGTCGGTCACGCTGATTGCCGCTGAGGATACGCGCCACACGCGTCAGTTGTTGCAACTGTTCGGTATCGATACGCGCTTGACCGCGCTGCATGAGCACAACGAAGCCCACAAAGCCAATGCACTGCTGGAAGCTGTGCAGCGCGGTGACTCGCTGGCCATCGTGTCGGATGCGGGTACGCCATTGATCAGCGATCCGGGCTTCAATCTGATCGCGGCCGCGCGGCGCCTGAAGCTGCCGGTCATTGCGATACCCGGCGCGTGCGCCGCCGTGGCGGCTCTGTCGATTGCCGGTTTGCCCACCGACCGCTTTGCGTTCGAGGGGTTCCTGGCGGCCAAGAGCGCGGCGCGGCGCGCGCAGCTTGAAGCGCTGAGTGCAGAATCGCGCACGCTACTGTTTTACGAAGCGCCGCATCGAATTGCGGAGACGCTGCACGATATGGTCGCCGTTCTGGGTGGCGGGCGCGCGGCGTCGGTCAGTCGTGAGCTGACCAAGCGATTCGAAACCACTTATCGCGGCACGCTGACGGAACTGGCGCAACAAGCCATGCAAGATGCCGATATGGCGCGCGGCGAGCTCGTGATTGTCGTGGCTGGCGCTGCATCTGAGCGTGAAGCGACGCCAGTGGATGTCCAGAAAATACTCCGCGTGCTGGCATCGGAACTGGCACCCGCGCAGGCTGCCAAGCTGACTGCAAAAATCACCGGCAGGGGACGCGCAGAACTGTACGAGATGGCGCGTGCATTCGCTCGTGACGAATAGCAGCCTGTCGGACTGAGTAGGGTAAATAAGACCTAAATCAGCCCCTTCCTGAGTTTGCGCTTGCTTGTCATGCGCCCAGCCCCCACCATCCGCGGCGGAGTTGGCCAGACAATCGCTGCGTGCAAGCGTGGAGGAAAGTCCGGGCTCCTAGGGCAAGACGCCAGGTAACGCCTGGGGGGCGCGAGCCCACGGAAAGTGCAACAGAGAGCAAACCGCCGAACTCCCGCTGTAAAGCGGGGGTGGTAAGGGTGAAAGGGTGCGGTAAGAGCGCACCGCGCCGGTGGTAACACTCGGCGGCATGGCAAACCCCGTCCGGAGCAAGACCAAATAGGGAGGCAAGCGGCACAGGTCCTTGAGATCTGGGCCGCACGTATGGCCCATACGTGTCTCCGGGTAGGTCGCTTGAGGTGCGTGGTGACACGTATCCCAGATGAATGATTGTCTTCGACAGAACCCGGCTTATCGGCCGACTCCTTTATCTTTGGCTCTCCGGCTGGATCGATCCGGCCGGAGAGTTTTCAGGGAAAGTCTTAACGGGCAACGTTAGATTTAATTGAAGGTTACCGGCCCACTTTCGCCTGGCACCGCGACGACGACCGCTATTTTTGTATACGAGACGCCGCGCTGGGGTCCCGCTGCTCCTCTTCGGTGCGCAAACTTGCGCGAGCCGGGTCTGAAGAGCCAAAAGCCGTCGGAAAATCCGTAAGTTAAGTGTCTCCATCCTTACATAAGGAAGTCAGCTTAACTTACTGATTTATTTCAATGGCCCTTGCGGGCGTCGTCGCCAAGTTTGCGGTGAATGCCTAAGTCCCTGTCGCCCAAAGGGAAATTTCCTAAATTTTTTTGACTTGCCGGAGAGCGGATACCTATAGTTCGCCGGTGGGAAAAAGTGGGAATGAATGGGGTAAAGCGGCATAGCGGGCCAGCCTTGCCCCCAATTCGAGGCGCAACATGTTTCGCGGTGCAAATAAGGTCACGCTGGATGCGAAAGGGCGGCTAGCCATGCCGACCCGTTATCGCGAGCGGATCATGGAGCGCTCGAATGGCCGCCTGATTGCCACGGTGGATCGCGCCGATCGCTGTCTCCTTATCTATCCCCTGCCCGAGTGGGAAGAGATCGAGCTGAAGCTGCGCCGTTTGCCGACGCTCAATCCCATTACCCGTCGCCTGCAGCGATTGATGATCGGCCATGCCACCGACATCGATCTCGACAGCAGCGGCCGGATGTTGGTGCCCCCGTCGTTGCGCGAGTACGCCGGTCTGTCGAAGACCGCGATGCTCGTCGGCCAGGGCAATCGCTTCGAGCTTTGGGAAGAGACGCTGTGGAACGAGAGTCGCGAACAGTGGTTGAAGGTGGATGAATCGACGGAAGAGCTGCCGCCTGAGCTGAGTTCGTTGTCTTTGTAGCGCGGTGGCGCCCGTGTGGGCTCGGCGTGGAGTGGTGATGTTTGGCGCTGATGGAATTCCTGTGTGCCCGGGCGTCATCGAGCGGACGGTTGAGCGATGACGTTTGAGCACACGCCGGTGCTGCTCGCGGAAGTGTTGGTGGCGCTGCAGGTTCGTGCGGGAGGCCGCTATCTCGATGCGACCTTCGGGCGTGGCGGGCATACGGCGGCGCTGCTGGAGCGGGTAGGTGCGGATGGACGCGTCGTGGCGATCGACCGTGATCCGCAGGCGATCGACGCAGGTCGGGAGCGTTTCATGAACGACACTCGGTTGACGCTGCTGCATCGCGAGTTTTCGAGTTTGGCGCAAGTCAGTGAAGAGTTGGGAATGGTCGGGGGGTTCGACGGCGTGTTGCTGGATCTGGGTGTTTCATCTCCTCAGCTTGACGATGCCACGCGCGGGTTCAGCTTTGCGCACGATGGTCCGCTCGACATGCGTATGAATAATCGTCTGGGCATGACTGCAAAAGACTGGCTTGCCAAAACGCATGAGCATGAGATCGCACGCGTGATCCGCGAGTACGGTGAGGAGCGGTTCGCCAATCGCATCGCGCAAAAGATCGTGCATGCGCGCCATGAGCAACCGCTGACGCGGACCTCGCAGCTGGCCGATCTCGTCGCCAGTGCCGTGCCGACGCGCGAACCCGGCAAGCATCCTGCGACACGCACGTTTCAAGCGATCCGCATTCGCGTCAACAACGAGCTCGAAGAGATCGAGGCAGCGCTCGACGGCACGCTCACCGCGCTGGCGCCAGCAGCTCGCCTATGTGCGATCAGCTTTCATTCGCTGGAAGATGCCATCGTGAAAGGCTTCATGCAGAAGCATTCGAAAGAAGATCCGATCTATGCCGGGCTGCCGCAGGTGCCGGCGCATGCGCGTCCCAAACTCAAGCGGATCGGGCGCGCGATTCATGCGACGCCTGCTGAAGTTGCGGCCAACGCGCGTTCGCGCAGCGCGATCATGCGTGTTGCGCAGAGGCTGTCCTGATGCAGAAGCTCAGTCGCTGGTCGATGCCGTTTCTGTGGTGCCTGCTGCTGGCATCGGCAGTGGCCGTCGTATGGAGCACGCACGAGACGCGCAGTCTGTTCATTCAACTGCAAAGCCTGCATGCAGATCGCGATGCGCTCGATATCGAATGGGGGCAGCTGAAGATCGAGCAGAGTGCGTGGGCATCGCACGGTCGCGTCGAACAGACGGCGCGTGCCGGTCTCAAGATGGTGATCCCGCGTCCCGAAGATGTCCGCCTGGTGAAGCCGGATGCATGACGTAAGCAAACGCAGCGACAGCAAGGCGTTCTCGCCTGAACAGTACAGCACGCGCTTGCGTGTCGTGCTCGGTGCATTGCTGTGCATCGCTGTCGGACTGGTCGCGAAGGCGGTCGATCTGCAGCTGCTCGACGATGGCTTCCTCGAAGGTCAGGGTGATGCGCGTTACACACGCGTGGCGAAGCTTTCCGCAAACCGTGGCGGTATCTACGATCGCAATGGCGAGGCGCTGGCGGCGAGCATGCCGGTGGACACAGTGTGGGCCAACCCGGTGCAGGTGATGAAGTCGGCCGACCAGCTGCCGCGACTGGCGGAAGCGCTCAATCGCGATGAGAAATGGTTGACGCAGGTGCTGTCCAGCAATCTCGAACGCGATTTTCTCTATCTCGTGCGGCATATGCGGCCGAGCGATGCGCAGCAGGTCGCGTCGCTCAAAATTCCCGGCGTCTATCTGTCGCGCGAGTATCAGCGCTTCTATCCAGCCGGCGAGGTGACCAGTCACCTGCTGGGCTTCACGAAGCGCTACGAGGACATCGGTCAGGAAGGTCTCGAGCTCGCCTACGATCGCTGGCTCGGTGCGGAAGCGGGCGCCAAGCGCGTCATCCAGGATCGTTACGGCCGTGCGGTCGAAGACGTGGAAAGCATTCGCGCGCCGCGCCCGGGCAGCGACCTGATCACCAGCATCGATCTGCGCATTCAGTATCTCGCCTATCGCGAACTGAAGGCGGCCGTGCAGGAGCACAACGCGAAGGCGGGATCGGTCGTGCTGCTGGACGTGGAGACGGGCGAAGTACTCGCGATGGTGAATCAGCCCTCGTACAACTCGAACGACCGCGTACAAGTTGCGCCCTCCCGATATCGCAATCGCGCCGCTACCGATATTTTCGAGCCGGGTTCCAGCATCAAGCCATTCGTCGCTGCTGCGGGCCTGGCGTCGGGACGGTTTCATGCGGACACGGTGATCGATACGACGCCGTGGCGCGTCGGCATCAAAACCATTGCAGATCATGACGGACTGCGGCTCGGAGCCGTCTCGCTCACGACCATCATCGCAAAGTCGAGCAACGTCGGCATGTCGAAGATGGCTCTCACGCTGACGCCGGAGTCGATGTGGCAGATACTGAACGGCTTCGGCTTCGGGCAGGTGACCGGCAGCGGGTTCCCGGGCGAATCGGCCGGCCTGCTGAACGACCCGTCGCACTGGCGCAAGATCAATCAGGCGACGATGTCGTACGGCTACGGTTTATCCGTGACACCGCTGCAACTGGCTCATGCGTATGCAACGCTGGGTTCCGGCGGCATCAGTCGCCCGGTGACGTTGCGACGGGTCGATGGGGCTGTCCAAGGACAGCGCGTCCTCGACGAACGCGTCGCTCACGAACTGTTGCAGATGATGGAGTCGGTCGTGTCGCTCGATGGTACGGGCAAGCGTGCGGCGCTGACCGGGTATCGCATTGCCGGCAAAACCGGAACGGCGCGCAAAGCCGTCGCCGGCGGCGGCTATGGTGAGGACGGCGATCACAACTACATCGTCTCGTTCGGTGGCGTGGTGCCGGCCAGCAATCCGAAACTCGCCGCAATCATCGTGATCGATGAACCCAACGGTAAGCAGCAGATGGCCGGTGATGTCGCGGCGCCGGTATTTGCCAATGTGATGGCAGGTGCACTGCGCCTGCTGGGCGTGCCACCGGATGGTGTCGAGCGCCTGCCGGCGGCAACCATCGTACAGGCCAATATCGGGCCATGACACGTGCAGCACCTTCAGCGTACGCGGGGCAGATCCCCATGACCTCGGCCTACGGACCGAAACGTCTGCGCGAGTTGCTCGCGGGCCTGAGCGAAGTCGATGTGCCGGACATCGAGATCCACGATCTGACGATCGATAGTCGTCAGGCACGCAGCGGCTCGGCATTCATCGCGCTTCCCGGGTTGCGCAATCCGCGCACCGGCACTCGCTCGCACGGCGTGAGCTTTGCGGCGCAGGCGGTCGCTGCCGGCGCGAGCGTGGTGCTATGGGAACCCGCGGATGGCCTCGCTCCACCGGCATTGCCCAAGCACGCTGTTGCCATCGCAGTGCCATTTTTGGGTTCCATTGTCGGTGCCATGGCGGATCGCTTTTTCGATGCGCCCTCGCGAACAGTCAGTGTGAACGCAGTGACAGGCACCAACGGCAAGACGACGACGGCATATGTGCTGGCGGCGGCGTTGTCGTTGCTGGGCAAGGACGCGGCGTACGCCGGTACCCTGGGTCACGGCCGCATCAACGCAGTGAAGCCCGGTACGCACACGACACCGGACAGCATCACCATACATCGCGAAATTGCGGAATTGCGCGATGACGGGGTGCGGCATCTGGGCATCGAAGTGTCCTCTCACGCGCTCGACCAGCAACGCATCGCGGGTCTGCGCGTCGACACGGCGGTGTTCACGAATCTCACGCACGATCATCTCGACTATCACGGTACATTCGAAGCATACGGTGCGGCCAAGGCGCAATTGTTTTCGTGGCCGGCGCTGCGTCACGCCGTCATCAATGGCGACGATGCGTTCGGTCGCGAGCTCGCTGTGCATCACACCCGGGCTGCGATGCTGACTCTGTACGGCCGCTCGTCTGTGGCGAAAGTCGGCGCGGCGCAATATCTCATCGCCACCTCGGTTGTTGCCGCGCCTGCGGGTCTGCAGATCGACATTGACAGCAGCTGGGGCAGTGCGGTGCTGCACTCGCGCTTCATCGGCGAGTTCAATGTCGACAATTTGCTCGCGGTGCTCGGTGTGTTGCTGGGGGCGGGTTGCTCGCTCGATGACTCCGTGTCGGCACTTGAGCAATGCGTGGCGCCGCCTGGTCGCATGGAGGCGTTCAGCGTTGCCGGCAAGCCGCTCGCCGTTGTCGACTATGCGCACACCCCGGATGCGCTGGAAAAAGCGCTCAGTGCGGCCCGCCGGCATTGCCGCGGCAAGTTGATCTGTGTTTTTGGTTGCGGTGGCGATCGCGATCCGGCCAAGCGTCCTGTAATGGGCGCCATCGCCGAACGTCTCGCCGATGTGGCCATCGTGACCGACGACAATCCGCGCACTGAAGACGGCGCCCTGATCGTTGCCGACATTCTCAAGGGCATGTCGCAGCCCGAGCGTGCGACGGTCGAGCGGCATCGTGCGCGCGCGATCGAACGGGCGATACAGATGAGTAACGCCGCCGACGTAGTCCTCATTGCCGGAAAGGGCCACGAGGATTATCAGATCGTGGGCCTGGAGAAACGCTACTTCAGCGATCGTGATGTCGTGCTGGCGGCGCTGCGGGGTGCGCCATGATCGGCTGGAACGTCAGCGAACTGTCGAGACTGACCGGCGGCCAGGCGACCGGTGACGATGCGACGTTCCATAGCATCTCAACCGACACCCGCACACTCAAAGCCGGCGCGCTGTTCGTAGCGTTGCGCGGCGAGAACTTCGACGGCCACGATTACGCAGCAGCGGCTGCCGGGCGCGGCGCTGCCGTGGCATTGGTAGACCATCCGCTGCCGGTGGCGATTCCTCAGGTCGTTGTGCCCGATGTGCTGGCAGGCCTGTCCGCTTTTGCGCGCGCATGGCGACGGCAGTTCAACATTCCGGTCATTGGCGTGACAGGCAGTAACGGCAAGACCACGACCAAGGAACTGATCGGGTCGATCCTGTCGCAATTAGGACCGTGCCTGATCACGCGCGGCAATCTCAACAATCATATCGGCGTGCCGCTGATGCTGCTGGAGATCGATACCACGCATCGATTCGCCGTGATCGAAATGGGCGCCAATCATCAGCAGGAAATCGCGCACCTGGTGAGCATCGCCGAGCCGACGATCGGCATCGTGACGAACGCGGGCGCGGCGCATCTGGAAGGATTCGGCCATCTCGATGGCGTCGCTCAGGGCAAGGGCGAAATGTTTCGCGGCTTGCCGGGCGATGGTGTGGCCATTATCAATGCCGACGACAAGTACGCGCCACTGTGGCTCGACACGCGCATGGCCGAATGCGTCTACACCTTCGGTTTCGAGCAACAAGCCGATTTCATGGCGCACAAAGTGCGCACTGCCGGCAACACCGGCGATTTCCGCATCGACTTCGAGCTGGTGACGCCTATCGGCGCGCGCCCGGCAATGATTGCGCTCGCCGGCCTGCACAACCTGCGCAATGCGCTCGGCGCCGCCGCTGCCGCTTTTGCCGCGGGCGCGTCGATCGACGACATCGTTGCGGGACTTGCAGCGCTGCGCAAAGTGGCGGGCCGCCTCGAATTCAAGCCCGCGATTCGCGATGCCTTCCTGGTCGATGACAGCTACAACGCCAATCCCAGTTCGCTCAAAGCGGGACTGGATGCGTTTCAGAGCTTTACCGGCGAGCGTTGGCTGGTGCTCGGTGAAATGCGCGAACTGGGCGACGGCGCCAGTGAGCTGCACGCCGAAGTCGGACGCTACGCCAGGCAGACCGGTGTCTCGCGAATGCTGGCGGTCGGCGAGCATTCACGTGTCGCTGTCGAAGCATTCGGCACCGATGCGCAGTGGTTTGCCGACATCGATGCCTTGATTGCCGCGGCGACGGCGTCGCTCAAGCCGGGTATCGCGATTCTCATCAAGGGGTCGCGCGCCAATCGTCTCGAACGCGTGGCGGCAGCGTTGGCTGCCACGCCTGCATCCAGTCAGGGACACTGATCGTCGCATGCTGCTCAATCTTGCACATCTGCTGGGCGAATGGCATTCCGGTTTCCGGGTGTTCAATTACCTGACGCTGCGCGCCATCCTTGCGGCGCTGTCGGCTTTGCTCATTTCGTTCTGGGTCGGGCCGTGGATGATCCAGAAATTCTCCGAACATCAGATCGGGCAGCGGGTGCGCAGCGACGGACCGCAGACACACCTGAAGAAGGCGGGCACGCCGACGATGGGTGGGGCGCTGATCCTGGTGTCGATCACTGCGGGCACGTTGCTGTGGGCCGATCTCGCCAATCGGTTCGTGTGGATCAGCCTGCTGGTGACACTGGCATTCGGCTTGATCGGCTTCTGGGATGACTATCTCAAGCTGGTCGTCGGCAACAGTCGCGGCCTGATCGCACGCTACAAATATTTCTGGCAATCCGTTGCGGCGCTCGGTTGTGCATTCGCGCTGTACTGGACTGCGAAGTCGCCCGCCGAGACGACGCTCTACGTGCCCTTCTTCAAGAATGTGCTGGTGCCGCTGGGCACCGGCTATATCGCGTTGACCTATTTCGTGCTGGTCGGCACCAGCAACGCGGTGAATCTGACCGATGGTCTGGATGGGCTGGCAATCATGCCGGCAGTCCTGGTGGGCGGCGCTCTGGGAGTTTTCGCTTATGCAACAGGAAATGCGGTGTTCGCGGGTTACCTCGGCATCCCTTTCATCGAGGGCACCGGGGAAGTGCTCGTGTTCTGCGCGACGCTGGTCGGCGCAGGACTTGGGTTCCTATGGTTCAACACGTACCCGGCGCAGGTGTTCATGGGTGACATCGGCGCGCTCGCGCTCGGTGCGGCACTAGCGATCGTCGCCATCATCGTGCGACAGGAAATCGTCCTGTTCATCATGGGCGGTGTGTTCGTGATGGAAACCGTCTCGGTGATCCTGCAGGTCGCCTCGTTCAAGCTGACCGGCAAGCGCATTTTTCGCATGGCGCCGATTCATCATCATTTCGAGCTCAAGGGCTGGGCCGAACCGAAGGTGATCGTGCGCTTCTGGATTATCTCGGTGATCCTGGTGCTGGTCGGCCTGGCAACGTTGAAGGTGCGTTGAGATGACGCCGCACGACGCACCGGATCGCACCTTGCAGCCGATGTCCCCGGCGACGATCCGCCGTACCGTAGTTGTCGGCCTGGGCCGCACGGGACTGTCGTGTGCGCGCTATCTGCAGCATCGTGGCATGCCCTTCGCGCTCACGGATAGCCGTGCGCAACCGCCCGAGGCGTCGTCGCTGCAGCTGCTGGCACCGGATGTCGAGATGCGCTTCGGCAAATTCGACGAGGCATTGCTCGATGGTGCGGGCGAAGTCGTGGTGTCGCCCGGTGTTTCGCTGCGTGAGCCGTTTATCGCGCAAGCACAGGCGCGTGGCATTGCAGTGATTGGCGATATCGAGTTGTTCGCGCGCGCGGCGCAGGCCCCCGTGGCGGCAATCACCGGCACGAACGGTAAGAGCACCGTCACGACACTGGTCGCCAATATGGCGAGCGCAGCGGGCAAGCGCACGCTCGCCGGCGGCAATCTGGGCCGCCCGGCGCTCGAATTGCTCGCCGAGCCGACCCCCGATCTGTATGTGCTCGAACTCTCCAGCTTCCAACTCGACACAACTCATTCCTTGTCGCTACAGGCGGCGACGGTACTGAATGTCACGCCGGATCACATGGATCGCTACGCGAGCGTCGCCGACTATGCGGAATCGAAGGCGCGCATTTTCGATCGTTGCCAGACGGCCGTGATCAATCTCGACGATCCGGCGGTGCGTGCGATGAGCGGACGCGGCAAGCGCACGCTGGGCTTCAGTCTGCAGCGCGATCCAGCGGCGCAGTTCCATGCTGCTCATGCAGATCACGATGTCGTGTTGATGCATGGCAATCAGGCACGGGTGCGGATGTCCGAACTGAAGATCACCGGATTGCACAACGCTGCCAATGCACTGGCTTCGCTGGCCATGGCGGATGCTTTGGGGCTACCGGTAGCGGCTTGCGTCCAGGCACTGCGTGAATTTCCCGGTCTGCCGCATCGCTCGCAATGGATCGCCGATATCAATGGGGTGCGCTTCATCGACGATTCCAAGGGTACGAATGTCGGCGCGACGCTCGCGGCGGTGGCGGGGATGTCGGGTTCGCTGGTGCTGATTGCAGGCGGTCAAGGTAAAGGTCAGGACTTCGCACCGCTCGCCGAGGCGTTCCGCGGCAAGGTGCGGCATGTCGTGCTGCTCGGTCAGGACGCAGCGCAGATCGGGCAGGCGCTGGCCGGCGTCTCGACGATGCAGTTCGCGCGCGATATGGATGAGGCGGTGCAGTCGGCGGCAGCGGCGGCGCGACACGGTGAGACCGTCCTGTTGTCACCGGCGTGCGCGAGTCTCGATATGTTTCGCGACTACGCACATCGGGGCGATGTGTTCGCGGCCGCGGTGCGAGGACTGCAGTCATGAGCGCGACCACGCTCGCCTTTGCACGCTCGAATTCACGACCGCGCCAGTACGTGTTCGACCAGGTTCTGCTGCTCGCCGTGGCCGGCATTGTCTTGCTGGGCCTGGTGATGGTGACTTCGGCGTCCATCTCGGTGGCCGATCGTCAGATGCATGAGCCGCTGCATTACCTGCAGCGTCAGGGCATCGGGTTGATGCTCGGCATTCTAGCGGCGGGTGTGATGATGTCTGTGCCGTCGGATGTATGGGAACGAATGGCGATGCCGCTGCTGCTCGTGGCGTTTGTGCTGCTCGTCATCGTGCTGATTCCCGGCCTGGGTCACGAAGTCAACGGCAGCCGACGCTGGCTGCGGCTGGGCTTCCTGAATTTTCAGGCCTCCGAGATGGCGCGCGTGCTGTTGCTCACCTATCTGGCGAGCTATGTCGTGCGTCGTCAGGCCGAACTCAAAAACGAATTGAAAGGCTTTCTCAAGCCGCTCGGTGTGCTGATGGGCGCCGTGCTGTTGTTGCTGCTCGAACCGGATTTCGGTGCCGCGACGGTGCTGATGACGACCGGTCTCGGCGTATTGTTTCTAGCCGGCGTCAAGCTGCGCCATTTCCTGGCGCTGGTGACGCTGGCTGCCGGTGGCATGGCAGTGATTGCGGTGACGTCGGCTTATCGACTCAAGCGGCTGACGACATTCATGGACCCGTGGGCCGATCCATTCAACTCGGGCTTCCAGCTGACTCAATCTCTGATTGCGATCGGGCGCGGCGAGCTGTTCGGTGTCGGCCTGGGCTCCAGCGTGCAGAAACTGTTCTATCTGCCCGAAGCTCACACCGATTTTGTATTTGCCGTGCTGGCCGAGGAACTCGGTCTCGTCGGCGTGCTCGTGATGCTTGCACTGTTCATGGTGTTGGTGTGGCGCGCGTTTCGCATTTCACGTCTTGCTGCCGAGGCGGGTCTCGCATTTCAGGCGTATTGCGCGGCAGGTTTCGGCATGTGGCTGGGACTGCAAACCTTCGTCAATGTCGGCGTGAACATGGGCATGTTGCCGACCAAGGGACTGACTTTGCCGCTGATGTCGTTCGGCAGCTCCAGTCTGCTGGTGACGCTCGGCTGGCTCGGGTTGCTGTTGCGCATCCATCACGAAGCGCACGTGACCGGTCGGCTGGCCGTCGCACGCAAGGAGCGTGCACCGTGAATACCTGCGTGACGCAGGATATGAAGAGCCGCATCGTACTGATCATGGCAGGCGGCACGGGCGGGCATGTCTTTCCGGCGCTGGCGGCCGCTCGGGTATTGCGCGAGCGAGGGTTCGAACCGGTGTGGCTGGGTACACAACGGGGACTCGAAGCGAAACTCGTCCCGCCGCAACAGATCGCCATGGAATGGATCAGCTTCAGTGGCGTGCGCGGTAAAGGTGCGCTGACATTGATCGCGGCGCCGTTCAAGCTGGCTTACGCCGTCTGGCAAAGCCTGCAGGTCATGCGCCGCCGCAATCCCAGTGTCGTGCTTGGCGCGGGTGGTTTCGTGTCGGGTCCCGGTGGCATCGCTGCCTGGTTGACGCGTCGGCCGCTGGTCATCCACGAACAGAACGCCGTTGCAGGCATGACAAATCGCCTGCTCGCGCGTCTTGCCACGCGCGTGCTGGAAGCCTTTCCATCGAGCTTTCCCGGCCGCCGTGGCGTGCAGGCCGTCGGCAATCCAGTGCGCCGCGAGATTGCTGCCATCGCACCGCCGGCACAGCGTTTTGCAGAACACGACGGCGCGCTGCGAGTGCTGCTCATCGGGGGTAGTCAGGGTGCGGCTCGTTTGAATACCGCGATGCCGGCAGCGCTGGCCCTGCTGGATGCCACGTTGCGGCCGGAAGTCCGGCATCAATCGGGCGAACGGCATCTCGCGACTGCGCGTGAGCTGTATGCAAAGCATGGCGTGAACGGCGATGTGCGGGCCTTTATCGACGACATGGCCGCGGCATACAGCTGGGCCGATCTCATCGTGTGTCGCTCCGGCGCGCTGACGGTGTCCGAAGTGGCCGCGGCGGGACTACCGGCGATCTTCATTCCATTCGGTGCGGCGGTCGACGATCACCAGACGCGCAATGCGCATTTTCTCGTCGATGCACAGGCGGCCGTGTTGCTGCCCGAGGGCGAGCTGACACCGCAGCGTCTCGCCGATGAAATGCGCAAGCTGCTGAGCGGGGGCCGCGAACTGCTGACGGCGATGGCAGTGAAGGCACGACAGCTGGCGATCATCGACGCCGATGTACGGCTGGCCGATGCCTGTGTCGCAGCGGCGGGAGGTGCGCGATGAACGATCGCATGCGCCGCATTCACCTCATTCATTTTGTCGGTATCGGTGGCGTCGGCATGAGCGGCATTGCCGAAGTGCTGCTGAACCTGGGCTACCAGGTCCAGGGCAGCGATCTCAAGGCCAACCCGGTCACGCAGCGGCTGGAGCGACTCGGCGCGACGATCATGATCGGTCATGCCGCGCAGCATGTCGGCAAGGCGGATGTCGTCGTCGTTTCGAGTGCGGTGAGCGCGAACAACCCCGAAGTGGTGGAGGCGACCGAACGGCGCCTGCCCATCGTGCAGCGCGCCGAAATGCTGGGCGAGCTGATGCGCTTTCGCTATGCCATCGCCGTGGCGGGTACGCACGGCAAGACCACGACCACCAGCATGGTGGCGAGCTTGCTGGCGGAAGGCGGACTCGATCCGACGTTCGTCATCGGTGGTCGTCTGGTCAGCACCGACAGCAATGCGCGGTTGGGCACCGGGCGGTACCTGGTTGCCGAAGCCGACGAAAGCGATGCCTCGTTCATGCATCTGCAACCGATGATCGCCATCGTGACCAACGTCGACAACGATCATCTCGGTACGCACGAAGGCGACTTCGAGCGGCTCAAGCAGAGTTTCGTCGATTTCCTGCAGAACCTGCCGTTTTACGGTTTGGCAATCATCTGCGCCGACGATCCGGTGGCCGCCAGTCTGCTGACTCGGATTGCGCGGCCCATCGTGACCTACGGGATTGCCAGCGCTGCCGATATTCATGCAACGAACATCGTGCGCGACGGTTTGCGGACCCGGTTCGATGTGCAGCGTGCCGGCAAGGCGCCGTTGTCCGTCGTGCTGAATCGTCCGGGTACGCACAATGTGTTGAATGCGCTGGCGGCGATCGCCGTCGCCACTGAGCTGAATGTGTCCGACAGCGCGATTCAGTCGGCCCTGGCGAGCTTCCAGGGGATCGATCGTCGCCTGCAGCAAAATGGCGATGTGACCACGGCGAAGGGCACGATCACGCTGGTCGACGATTACGGTCATCACCCGACCGAACTCGCCGCTACGCTGGAAGCGATTCGCCAGGGTTGGCCGGGCCGCCGCATTGTGCTGGCATTCCAGCCGCACCGCTTCACGCGTACGCGCGACCTGCTCGATGATTTCGCGCTCGTGCTCAGTACCGTCGATGCGCTGGTCGTGAGCGAAGTCTACGCGGCAGGCGAAGCCCCGATCTCCGGCGCTGACGGCAAGGCGATTTGTCGCGCGGTGCGCTCGCACGGTCGCGTCGAACCGGTGTTCCTGGACAAGATCGATCAGCTGGCGCAAGTACTGGCACCGATCATCCGCGATGGCGATCTGGTCGTCACGATGGGCGCAGGCAGCATCGGTGCGGTCGCCGCCGACTTGCCGAGCGCCTTGCAAAACATACGTCCTGCGCCTTTCGTCGAGAGGCGCCGGCAATGAACGCACAAGTGACTCGCGACGATTTCGCAGCGCGCGTGCTGTATGACGAACCCATGTCGAAGCACACGTCGTGGCACGTCGGCGGTCCGGCCGACATGTTCTTCAAGCCGGTAGACGTGGCGGACGTGAGTGCGTTCCTGCGCAGCATCGCGCCGCAGACGCCGGTGTTGTGGATTGGCTTGGGCAGCAACCTGTTGGTTCGCGACGGCGGCATCCGCGGCGCCGTCATCGAAACGCATGGGGCGCTGGGCCATCTCGAACGTGTCTCGCCGACCGTGATCGAAGCGGGCGCCGGTGTGCCGTGTGCAAAGCTGGCGAAGCAATGCATCAAATGGGGATTGGGACCGGCAGAGTTTTTCGCTGGCATCCCGGGCACCCTCGGCGGTGCGTTGGCAATGAACGCCGGCGCCTTCGGTGGCGAAACCTGGCCGCATGTGGTTTCAGTGACGACCATGGATCGCAACGGCACCGTGCACCAGCGGCAGGCGAGTGAGTATCGCTACGGCTATCGGCATGTCGACGGACCGCATGACTGGTTCCTCGGCGCACGCCTGCAATTTGCTCTTCAACCCGGAGTCAGCGGCGATGACATTCGGGCATTGCTCGCACGCCGCAAGGCAACGCAACCGATCGGCGAGTGGTCCTGCGGCTCGGTGTTTACCAATCCGCCGGGCAATCACGCGGCACACCTGATCGAGCGCGCCGGACTGAAAGGACAGCGCATCGGTGGTGCGCGGGTGTCGGAAATGCATGCGAATTTCATCGTCAACGACGGCACGGCATGCGCGCGCGATATCGAGTCGTTGATCGAATACGTGCAGGCGACGGTGCAGCGCACGCACGGCGTCGCGCTGACGACCGAAGTGCGCATGGTGGGAGAGCCAGCATGAGGGCCAGCAGGAGGGTATGGGGTATGGGGCACGGGGCCTGGGTCGAAGATCAGATGTGCGACACAGAGCGCCTCGCTGCACGTTCAGCGTTGCGGTGGCTGCCCGGGACCCGAGGCCCGAGGCCACTTGCAGATTGCGGAGCAATCCCATGACCTCGCTACCCGTGCCTCGCATCACCGATCCACGCAGTTTCGGTCGCGTGGCGGTCCTGCTCGGCGGCAGTTCGTCGGAGCGCGAGGTGTCGCTCGACTCCGGCCGTAACGTGCTGGAAGCGTTGCTACGTCGTGGTGTCGATGCGTATGCCGTGGACGGCATTGCAGCGCTGGTGCCAGACCTGGTCGCCGCTCGCTGCGCTCGCGTGTTCAACATTCTGCACGGTCATCGTGGCGGTGGCGAAGACGGCGTACTGCAGGGACTGCTCGAGTCTTTCAACGTGCCGTACACCGGTTCGAATGTGCTTGGCTCGGCGCTGTCGATGGACAAGATTCGCACCAAGCAGGTGTGGCTGTCGCTGAATCTGCCGACCCCGCGTTACGCACGCTTGTCGCGCACCGACGATGTGCAAGCCGCGGCACGCTGGCTCGGCTTGCCGGTGATCGTGAAGCCTGCCTGCGAGGGTTCGAGCGTCGGCATCAGCCGGGTTTTCACTGAGAACGACCTCGATGGGGCCGTGGCCCTCGCCGCTCGCTATGAAGGCGAGCTGTTGATGGAGCAGCTGATCGAAGGCGAGGAATTCACCGTAGCCATTCTCGGCGAGCAGGCATTGCCGACGATCCGCATCGTACCGGCCGGTTCGTACTACGACTATCACGCGAAGTACGTTGCCGAAGACACGCAATACATCTGCCCTGGCCTGCAGGGCGCAGCGGAAGCGGATATGCGTGCGCTCGCGCTCGATGCGTTCCGTGCGGCTGGTTGCGGTGGCTGGGGTCGCGTCGATGTCATGCGCGATCGCAGTGGCGCGAATTTCCTGCTGGAAGTGAATACGGCGCCGGGCATGACAAGCCATTCGCTGGTGCCGAAGGCGGCGAGGGCACTCGGCGTCGAGTTCGACGACCTGGTGTGGCTGGTACTGGAGACCAGCCTGCCAGCCGCCGGTCCGGGAGTACTCACCTGATGTCCACGGCAAAACGCAATCGTCGCAAGGCCGACGGTAAGCCCTCGCGCTGGTCGCTGCGGCGATGGTTGCCACTGTTGCAGCAGCTGCGTCCCGCAGTCGGCATGTCGATGACGATCGTTGGTGTCGCAGCGGCGATCTGGGCCGCCGTGTGGGTGCTGGATCGCCCGATCGCGAAGGTCGAGGTCGGCGGTCAGTTCCAGCGCGTTGCGCCGGTGCAGATCGAAGAGGCCGTTGCGCCGTTCCGCGGCCAGGGCTTTCTGTCCGTGAATCTCGATGCGCTGCAGGCGGCGTTGGAAATGATTCCGTGGATAGACCGTGCGCGCATCGAGCGTCATTGGCCCAATGCCGTGCGGGTGCTGGTCACCGAGCATGTGCCGGCAGCGCGCTGGGGCAACGATGGCTTGATGAACACGCGCGGCGAGTTGTTTCTGCGCGGTGCCCGCCATTTGCCGCCGGAGTTGCCGCAATTGAGCGGGCCCGAGGGCAAGGAAGAGGAAGTCGCGAAGCTGTACCTCGAAACCTATCCGCGCCTGCTCGCAGTCGGCATGCGTTTGAGCCGCGTCGAGCTGGATGCGCGCGGCGCCTGGCAGCTGACGCTCGGCAGTGGTGCCACGAATGGAGTAGTCGTACGCCTGGGCCGGCAGGATGTCGCTGCCCGCCTGGAACGATTCATTCGCGTAGCGAGCCCGATGGTGGCGGCGCGCGGCGGCGAGGTCGGCTACATCGACCTTCGCTACAGCAATGGTTTTTCTGTCGGCTGGAATGCACCAGCAACTCGCGTCGCGCATGACGCGCAGGATGTAACGCCCGATGTCTAGAAAGAATGAGCGCAATCTGATCGTCGGCCTCGACATCGGTACGTCGAAGGTAGTCGCGATCGTCGGTGAAATGATGCCGGACCGTACGCTGGAAGTCGTCGGCCTGGGCTCGCATCCCTCGCGCGGGCTCAAACGCGGCGTGGTCGTCAACATCGAATCGACCGTGCAGTCGATCCAGCGCGCCATCGAAGAAGCCGAGCTGATGGCGGGCTGCGAAATTCATTCCGTTTACGCGGGCATTGCCGGCAGTCATGTACGCAGTCTGAATTCACACGGCATCGTGGCGATCCGCAACAAGGAGGTGACCTCGGAAGATGTCGAGCGGGTGATCGATGCCGCGCGCGCCGTGGCGATTCCGGCCGACCAGAAGATCTTGCACATCCTGCCGCAGGAATTCCTGATCGACTCGCAGGAAGGCATCAAGGAACCGATCGGCATGTCCGGTGTGCGCCTGGAGGCGAAGGTGCATATCGTGACCGGGGCGGAAAGTGCCGCGCAGAATATCGTGAAGTGCGTGCAGCGCTGCGGACTCACGGTGGAGGACATCGTGCTGGAGCAGCTGGCGTCGAGTTATGCCGTGCTCGCCGACGATGAGAAAGAGCTGGGTGTCTGCCTGGTCGATATCGGCGGCGGCACCACCGACATCGCGGTGTTCTCAGGCGGTGCGATTCGCCACACCGCGGTGATCCCGATCGCCGGCGATCAGGTGACGAACGATATCGCGGTGAGCCTGCGTACGCCGACGCATCACGCCGAAGAGATCAAGATGAAGTTCGCCTGCGCGTTGTCGCAGCTGGCGAATTCGGATGAAACCATCGAAGTGCCGAGCGTGGGCGATCGGCCCGCGCGTCGCCTGGCGCGGCAGACGCTCGCGGAAGTCGTCGAACCGCGCTACGAGGAACTGTTTGCGCTGATCCGCGAAGAGCTGCGGCGTTCGGGTTTCGAAGAAGTGATTGCGGCCGGTGTGGTGCTGACCGGCGGCAGCGCCAAGATGGAAGGTGCGGTCGAACTGGCGGAAGAAGTGTTCCATATGCCGGTGCGCCTGGGCGTGCCACAGCACATCAGCGGCCTGGTCGATGTGGTGCGTAATCCGATTCATTCCACCGGCGTCGGCCTGTTGCTGTACGGCCGCGAAAACTATTTGCGCGGTCATCGAGAATCGCCGCTCGGCGATAACGTGCGCGGCGTATGGGATCGGATGAATGCCTGGTGGAAAGGAAATTTCTGACGGTGGGACAGCTCATCGTCGGAGTCGAGAGTTTCGTTGCTGTTGATCGTTTGAGTGGTAGGCGTCGATTGCATTGCAGGTGGAGAAGGGCTGAAGACAAGCGAACGGACCTCTGATCCGATTGCTGCCTTCAGGAGATTGTTGAATTACTTCCATGTCACATAGACATCGAGGGGACTAAAGATGTTTGTACTCGCAGATACTGAAAATCATGGTGCCGTGATCAAGGTCATTGGTGTGGGCGGTGGCGGCGGCAACGCCGTAGCGCACATGGTGGCGACCGGGATCGAAGGTGTGGACTTCATTTGCCTCAACACCGACGCACAGGCGTTGAAGCATGCAAAAGTAAAAGTGGGCTTGCAGATCGGCTGCAATATCACCAAAGGCCTGGGCGCAGGCGCCGATCCGGAAGTGGGTCGCCAGGCAGCGATGGAAGATCGCGACCGGATCATCGAAATGATCGAAGGGTCCGACATGCTGTTCATCACTGCCGGCATGGGTGGTGGTACGGGCACGGGTGCGGCACCGGTCGTCGCACAGGTGGCCAAGGAACTCGGCATTCTGACGGTGGCGGTCGTGACTCGTCCGTTCGACATGGAAGGACCCAAGCGGCATGGCTCGGCGGATCACGGCATTGCAGAACTGAGTCGTCATGTCGACTCGCTGATCACGATTCCGAACCAGAAGCTGCTCACGGTGCTCGGTGGCGATGTCACGCTGCTCGATGCATTCAAGGCCGCGAACCAGGTGCTGCAAGGCGCCGTGCAGGGCATCGCCGAACTGATCACCCGCTCGGGCATGATCAACGTCGACTTTGCCGACGTCCGCACGGTGATGGCTGAAACCGGCATGGCAATGATGGGCTCGGGTACCGGCCGCGGTGAAAATCGCGCCCGCGAAGCCGCCGAAGCGGCAGTCTCCAGTCCGCTCCTGGAAGATGTGAATCTGTCCGGGGCACACGGCCTGCTGATCAACGTGACTGCGGGTCCGGATCTGCGCACCAGCGAGTTCAGCATCGTCGGCGACACCGTGAAGGCTTACGCATCGGAAGATGCGAACGTGGTCGTGGGTTGCGTGATCGACCCGGAAATGCGCGAAGAAATTCGTGTCACCGTGGTGGCCACCGGTATTGGCCGTCCGATCGCGCACGTGCAGGCGCCGCCGACCGATGCGCGCAAGATGACCGCTATTGCGGGCAGCCGTACGCCTCGTGGCGTGCCGACCCTGGATGATCTGCATGTGCCGACTTACATCCGCAATCAACGCGAAGGGCATGCACCCCGACGCGCTGTTGGCGACGGGCTGACAGTCGAGGATACGTCTCTGCTGGATATTCCGGCGTTTTTGCGCAGGCAGGCTGACTGACAGGCTGCTAGGCGGGGCCGGCCGGGCGAGCGTCCGGAGCAATCGCGGGAGCGGTACATATATATGTATCGATGCCCGTCGCAGCAATGCGGCATGAAAAGCGGCGAGTCAGAGGCTTGCCGCTGCAGGAATGCGGTGCTACGGTCAGCGCGTCCCGTCACAGCGGCTGTCGGCAAGGCAGCCATGCGAAGTTTGCCGGGTCCTTAAGAAGGTTCCGCCTCGGGTTTGACATGGTCAGAGTCGTCCGCAACGCGTGTCTGCGAGTGCGTTGTGGGCGATCTGCGTCCGGTCGGAAGGATCCGGCACTCCTTGTGTACAGTCTTGAGTTACCATCAAGTGTCATCCATAGCGAATTTGCAGCCTGATATCGACATGGCAACCCGCCAAGCTTGTGGCTGCCCAGCCATGCGCGCCGGAGCGCGCTGATGCTGTTGCAACGCACATTGAAGAACACGATTCGTGGCACGGGCGTCGGTCTGCACTCGGGTAAAAAAGTGCTGATGGTGCTGAAACCCGCACCCGTCGATACGGGCGTGGTGTTCCGCCGCATGGATCTGGATCGCACGGTCGAAGTCCCCGCCTTTGCGGAAAATGTCGGCGAGACCACGCTGGGCACGACGCTGATCCGCGAGGGTATACGCGTCTCGACGGTCGAACATCTGCTCTCGGCTTTTGCCGGGTTGGGCATCGACAATGCCTATGTGGAGTTGTCGGCCGAAGAAGTGCCGATCATGGACGGCAGTGCCGGTCCGTTCGTGTTCCTGCTGCAATCTGCCGGCATGGAAGAACAGGATGCGCCGAAGCGATTTGCGCGAATTCTGCGCTCACTCAAGGTCGAGGATGGCGACAAGTGGGCCCGCTTTGATCCCTACAACGGTTACAAGCTGAACTTCGAAATCGAGTTCAATCACCCCAGTTTTCGTAAGCGCGATCAGACGGCGACGATGAATTTTTCGACGACGACGTTCCTGAAGGAAATCAGTCGTGCGCGTACCTTCGGTTTCATGCGCGACGTCGAACTATTGCGTTCGCGCAACCTCGCGCTCGGCGGCACCATGGAAAATTCCATCGTGCTCGGCGAGTACGGAATCCTCAACGAGGATGGT
>JAIBJL010000513.1 GCA_020029545.1 Gammaproteobacteria bacterium | reverse complement strand
TCGCGATGGTTTCGGCCGCAACAATGGACGGCCGATCGCGGGCTTGGACGGCGATCGGGTGTTCACGCCGGACGATCTGCTGCGTGGGCACTTGCCCGCGGGACGCGTACTGCTGTTCGACGACGATTACTTCTATATCGGCAGCGTGCTCGCCGAGGTCCTGTGCGCCGCGGGTTGCGAAGTCACCTACGTCACGCCGGATGACACCATCGCTTCATGGACAGCCAACACCCAGGAATACCGCGCAATTCAAAAGCGCCTGCGGGCGCTGAACCTCAAGCTGATCACGTCGCACAATCTGCTGGCCTGGCAAGGCGGCACGGCGCGTCTGGGCTGCGTCTATAGCGAGCGCGAGCAGACTGTCGACTGCGACGCCATGCTGACGATCACCGCACGCTTACCGAACGACTCGTTGTATCAGGCGCTGCAGGGACGCACAGGCGAATGGCAGGCCGCAGGCATCGAATCGGTCACCGCGATCGGCGACTGTCTTGCTCCTGGCCTGATAGCTCATGCGGTCTACGCGGGACATCGCTTCGCGCAGGAACTGGAATCCACCCATGCCGGCGAAGTTCGCTTTCGGCGGCGAACTTTCAGGAATTGAGCCAGCGAGCCAATGACTTTCCGCAATCGCTCGCGCAAGGCCGCCCGCTACATTGTCGTCATCGCGACCGATCGCACGCACGTTGCCCAAAGGTAAAGGCGCCCCCTCCATGCCCGCTCCCATGCACATTCGACGTCTCGATGAATTGGGTGAGCGGGAAATCCGCGGGCTGAGCGATGTGCTGATCGACTGCGTCGAAGGCGGCGCGTCGGTGAGCTTCATGTGGCCGATGACGCGAGCCAAGGCCGAAGCGTTCTGGTCAGGAGTGGGCGCCGGCGTGCAGCGCGGCGATCGAATCGTGCTGGCGGCGGAGGATGCGACGGGCGCGATCGTCGGTACCGTTCAGGTCATCTGGGCGCAGCCGGAAAACCAGCCTCACCGGGGCGATATCGCCAAGATGCTGGTGCATCGACGCGCGCGTCGACAGGGGGTGGGCGCGGCATTGCTGGCAGCTGCCGAACGCACTGCCCTTGAGGCTGGCCGGACCTTACTGGTGCTTGATACCGTCACGGGCGCGGAGGCGGAGCGCATGTATGCACGTGAAGGCTGGCAACGTTGCGGCGTCATTCCCGACTATGCATTGTGGCCGGACGGCCGGTTGTGCGCGACCACGGTGTTCTATAAATCGCTGGTTTGACTGCAGACCGGCTCAACCGATCTGGTATGAAAGTGAGTAGTGAGTGGCCAGAAGGTCACTTCATCCCTCGGAGCCGTCACGGCGCCACCGGCAAGCTGGTAAGAACCGCGGACGCGGCTGGTAAGCTGGCCAGATAAGATCCCGATTTCGTTCTGACCAGCCGCGGCAGCGGTTCTTGCCAGCTTGCCAGCCGCGTCGCGCGGTTCTTACCCTTGGCCCGGCTAATATGAAAGCATAGCGCTCCGCATGGCACCGCTGCGGTAAGTAGCTTGTCCGACACGCCTTTTCCGCAGCATTTTCAGGGGCAATCCCGCCCTGGGTTGACCATGCCGACTGGCAACGCTCCGCCGCGTTGGCCCGGTCTGCCCCCACCCATCAGAGGGGGCATTTTTCCCTCATCGATACAATAACTTCGGTTAGAATGCGGCCCCGCTGGAAAAGCCGCCGAGCCGTCGCAGGCACTGGACCCGCCGTAGCCACCATCAATTTGCAGGTGACTGCAGGTCTTTAATCCCACCCTCACCTCGACTGTGGCCAGGCGTTCGATTCGATTAACTGATTGAAATTGTCATCTTTAGAAACTGTCACGGAATTTTGCTATGCCCCGTACCACTCCGCTATCTGATATTCGCAATATCGGCATCATCGCCCACGTCGACGCCGGCAAGACGACGACGACCGAGCGAATCCTGTATTACACGGGGCGCAAGCACACCATCATCGACATTCATGACACCAAGGATTTGAAGTCGTCGACGACGACCGACTACCTGGAACAGGAACAGAAGCGCGGCATCACGATTCAGAGCGCCGCCGTTTCCGCGTTCTGGCGCGATAAGAAAATCAACGTCATCGACACTCCGGGTCACGTCGACTTCACGATCGAAGTGAACCGCTCCCTGCGCGTACTCGACGGCGCGGTCGTTGTGTTCGACGGCGTGGCCGGCGTGGAACCCCAGTCGGAAACGAACTGGCGTCTCGCCGACAACTACGACGTGCCGCGCATGTGCTACGTCAACAAAATGGATCGCAGCGGTGCGAACTTCCTGCGCTGCGTCGACATGATCAAGAAGCGCCTCGGTGCACGTCCGTTGCCCGTGCAACTGCCGATCGGCTCCGAAGACAACTTCAAGGGCATGATCGACCTGGTCGAGATGAAGGCGCTGGTCTGGGATTCGGACGACAAGGATGCCGAATGGCAGGTCATCCCCATCACACCCGACATGTACGGCACGCTCGCCGATAAACTCGGCATCCAGGTACCTAGCGATCGCAAGATCCTTGCCGACATCGAGAAGTTTCGCACTGAACTCGTCGATACCTGTCTCGAGCAGGACGACGCAGCGATGGAGGCCTATCTCAACGACGGCGCCGTACCCTCGGCACAGGTGCTGCGCGCGGCACTGCGCAAGGGCACGATCAATTCTGCGTTCAACCCGGTGCTGTGCGGCTCTTCGTACAAGAACAAGGGTGTGCAGCAAGTGCTCGATGCCGTCGTCGATTACCTCCCGGCGCCGACCGACGTTGCGGCCATCAAGACCGTGGACGCCGACGGCAATCCGAACGGCGAACGCAAATGTTCGGACGATGAGCCATTCTCGGCGCTCGCGTTCAAAGTGATCAACGATGCCTACGGCGCACTCACCTTCGTGCGCGTGTACTCCGGTGTGCTGACCAAAGGCGCGTCGGTCATGAATACCACGCGTGGCAAGCGCGAAAAAATCGGCCGCATGGTCGAAATGTTCGCGAAGGAAGCGAACCCGATCGAAGAAGCACGCGCCGGCGACATCATCGCGCTGGTCTCGATGCAGGAAACCGAAACCGGCGACACGCTGTGCGATTCGGCCAATCCGGTGATCCTGGAACGCATGCGCTTCCCGGACCCGGTCATCAGCGTCTCGGTAAAGTCCAAGACCAAGGCCGACCAGGAAAAATTCGGCACCGCGCTCGGCAAGATGGTGCGCGCCGATCCATCGCTGCACCTGGAGACCGACCGCGAAACCGGCCAAACGATTCTGCGCGGCAT
>JAIBJL010000191.1 GCA_020029545.1 Gammaproteobacteria bacterium | reverse complement strand
GCCTACGCCACCGATTACTCTGATGCGTCCAGGCTCGCCTGGGTGAACGTCGGATATCCCGAAGGCTTGTAGGTATTGAGGCTGTCGAGGAAGCTGCTGTCCTTCGTCGGCACAATCGCCGAACCGTAGTCATATGTATTGAGATCGCTGCGCAACGTTGCGTTGTCTACGTCGTCGCCCGTCATCGTGTACCAGCTGATGATTGTCGGTGAGACGAACGTGCCGTACGGGTTCTCGGCCGTCTCGTCTGATTTGGCGAAGCGCATGCTGTGCGTAGACCCACTTTCCTTTTGGTAGACGATCTTCAGATGGCCGTTTTCAAACGGAATATCCGCCGCCGCGCCGTTGATCAAATCGCCATGCTGGCTGTAACCGCCATGCGTGATTATACCGTTGGTCGTCCACACCGCCGCATATTCCCAATCGTGCCGGTGTCCGCCGCCGAGCGAGGTGATCTGGTCTTTGAGGAAGTACAGCGCGAAGAAGTGCCCGCAATACGTGTCGCCATCGGACACCACACAGGCATAGCGGTGCAGGGTATTCGAGGTGTCCAGAAACGTGCTCGAACGGCAGCCGCCGGCAATGCTCCCTGTCGGACTCAGACCGCCGTTCTTCGCGCCCGTCCGGCTGAGCCCTGCGCTAGGCAGACAGCCGTCGGTATCAAAATCGAACACGGGATACAGGTTGCTGATACTGACATCTGCCGGATAGGCCTCATCCAGCTTGGAAAAATTGTCAGCATGCGCCGACAGTGACGCAACCAGCAGGCTTGTGCCAATCAGAGAATAATGAATCTTCATCTCCAGGGATCTCCATACGTTTGGATTACGAAGGCCATCGGCAAAGCCGCATGGCCCGCGCAGTTTCCCTGTGTCCAATTGCGCAGGCGTGACAGCTGCGTTGGTCCGTAGTCGCGTTAGGAGATTTCTGTGATGAAAGCGTGCAGTGGCGGGGTCTGTCGCATACCGCGGTTCGCGCTATTCAGAGCCGCTGTAGGTGGATTCCTTGCTCTGAAAACAATCCAACCTTGAGAGCAAAAAAATCAAGGGCTCGCTATAGTGAGCGATGGATCGACCGCGCTGGCCCAGGCGAGTAGTCCCCCTTCAAGATGCGCCACGGTGATTATCCCAGCGCGGGCCGCGATACCGGCGGCGGTCAGACTTCGCGCTCCACTTCTGCAGATGAACACCAACTGCGCTTGCGCGGGCAGTTCTCCAACACGATGTTGCAATTCTCCCAGCGGAATATTGATGGCGTTCGGCAAATGACCCGCCGTGAACTCGTGCGGCTCGCGCACGTCGATTAACGCGATGGGGTCTTGTTGTCGAACCAACTTCACTTGCAGTTCTCGCGCCGATAAACGGCGAATCGCGGCGAGCACGTCGGAGCTGCAAAACGAAGGCAAGTCCTGCGGCACTTTAATCGTGGGATGCTCGCCGCATACCGCACAGTCGGGTCGACGTTGGAATCGAAACTCGCTAAAGCTCATTTCCAGGGCATCGTAGGCAAGCAAGCGGCCCGTTAGCGGTTGACCCACACCAACAATGAGTTTGATTGCTTCCGTTGCCTGAATACTACCGAGCACGCCGGGCAATACGCCGAGTACGCCAGCCTCCGCACAATTTGGAACCAGTCCATCGGCGGGAGGCTCGGGAAACAAACATCGATAGCACGGTCCACCATCGGGAACGTACGTAAACGCCTGGCCTTCGAATCGATGTATCGCTGCCGACACCAGCGGTTTGCGCAGAATTACGCAGGCATCGTTCACGAGATAGCGCGTGCCGAAGCGATCCGTGCCATCAAGCACTATGTTGTAGTTCGAGAAAATGTCGCTCACATTGGCGGCACATAGTTCGACTTGATGAGCGACGATGTCGATGTCCGGATTGAGCGCGAGCATCCGGCCACGCGCCGTTCCCGCTTTGTATTTTCCGACGTCTTGAGTCTCGAACAATACCTGACGATGCAGATTGGATACGTCCACCTTGTCGGAATCGACGATGCCTAGCGTTCCTACGCCCGCGGCCGTCAAATACAGTATCGATGGCGAACCCAGTCCACCTGCGCCGATGACCAGTACCTTTGCCGCTTTGAGTTTTTCCTGTCCGGCGACACCAAGCTCTCCCAGGGCGAGATGCCGACTGTAACGAGCGCGTTCACTGGCCGACAAACTCATGCTATCCGCCGCCTCATGCTATCCACCGCTTAGAGCGCAGATCAAATGCACGGTGTCGCCATCCCGCACGGCTTCGGCAAGCGATTTGACTTCCGTAGTGTTGATGAAGAGTCGAATGTGCTGACGAATGCGCTGTTGCTCGTCGAGCATCCTGAAACGCATGCCGGGAAAACGCCGCTCCAAATCGGCGAGCACAGTGTCAATCGATGTGCCGACAGCCTCGACCTTGGCTGCACCGTTGGTGTAAGAGCGCAACGGGCTCGCGATTTTGACGATGCAGGTCATGAAGAGGAGCAGATCCGAAGCTGCTATATCGCACTCGTCACTGCGTGAATCTGCGGCAGATTGCGCGCGATACATTTCCACGACTCGCCTTCGTTGGCGCTTGCCCATACTTCGCCCTGCGTGGTGCCGAAGTAGACTCCGGGTCGCTTGTGCGTATCGGTACACATCGCTTGACGATACACCGTGAACCACGCCTGCGATGAGGGCAGGCCCTTGTCTTGGCGTTGCCAACGGTTGCCGCCATTGCGTGTGACATACACCGCGGGTTTGCCATCGATAGCAGTGCGCGGCCACACACTGGTACCGTCCATCGGAAAGACCCACGCGGTGTCCGGGTCATACGGATGCAGCACGATGGGAAATCCAACGTCGCCGATTTTTCTTGGCATCGTTTTACCGATGCGCGTCCATTCGAGCGCAGGGCGATCGACGCGATAAATACCACAGTGATTCTGGTGATACAGTCGATCCGGATTGAGGGGATGCATGGCAACGCAATGCGGATCATGACCAAACTCGACATTGGGATCGGGTAGAAAATCCGCCTCCACTCCTTTGTTCAGCGGATGCCAGTCTTTGCCGCCATCCGTAGATTCGAAAATGCCGCCGACTGAGATGCCGATATACAGGTGCTTGGCATCGCGCGGATCGACCAGTATGGAATGCAGTAGTTCGCCTCCGGGCGTGGCATTGCCCGCCGCCCATTTAGGGCGCATCGGGTGATCGTTGAAACCCGCAACGGGCTCCCAGTGGTCGCCGCCGTCGTCGGAGCGGAACAATCCCGCAGGCGTTGTTCCCGCATACCACACACCTTTCTCTTTTATGTGTCCCGGCGTAAGCCAGAACACCGAGTCCACTGCCCGGCTCGGCTCGCCTTCCAGCGCTTTTCGAAATGCCGGTGGCTGTTTTACTTCAGTCCAACGGCGACCTCGATCCGTCGATCGATACATTGTCGGGCCGAGATGGCCTGTTTTCTCTGCCATCAACACCACTTTGGGATCGCGGGGATCTTGCACGATGTGATGAATGACATGGCCCAGCATCTGCGGGCCACTGAGCTTCCAAGTGCGACGTGCGGCATCGCTACGCAATGCAAACGCACCTTTGCGTGTAGCTATCCA
Source organism: Gammaproteobacteria bacterium (assembly GCA_020029545.1). Taxonomy (GTDB): domain Bacteria; phylum Pseudomonadota; class Gammaproteobacteria; order Steroidobacterales; family Steroidobacteraceae; genus Steroidobacter. The sequence continues at coordinate 5,446 of JAIBJL010000191.1, read as the reverse complement.
AAGTGTGTGCGGCATGGGCATTCGCCGTGGCGGGGAAACGGCAAGATCGTGCTAATCAGCTCACCTGTCAACTGCGTCGTGCCCACCGTATTTGCAGCTCCGCCGAAGTAACCGGGAAATCCCAATGGGAAATCCCAATGGGAAATCCTGCGGCATCGGGACATGGTAAGCGCTTGTTCAACCCTTTGTAGGGTCGCTCCGGACGCCGGTAGGGCAGCCAGCTCCATGACAGATTTTTCCCACGCTCGCGAACAGATGATCAATGTGCGCCGCCGCCGTGATGAGTCGCATTGCGGCAACCGTCTATGCGATCGAACGCCATGCGCCGCTGGTCGCGGCCGCACAACGTCGAATCGATAATCTCGGGTATGACAACATCGAGTTGCGCATCGGCGACGGCACGCAGGGTTGGCCCGAGGCCGCGCCGTTCGATGTCATCCTGGTCGCGGCCAGCGGACCCGACGTGCCGCGCACGTTGAAGGAACAACTTGCGATTGGCGGCCGGTTGGTCATGCCAGTGGACCAGCAACGGTTCGGGCAGCGGCTGCGCAAGATCGCGCGTCGGAGCGCGACCGACTACGAGGAGCAAGACCTCGGCCGCGTAGCGTTCGTGCCGCTGATCGGCGAGCAGGGCTGGGCCGAGAACGGCAGACGCGCGGCCATCCACCAGGTGCCTGGGCAAGCTCCGCCCGAAAGGATTGCGGAGACCGCAGAAGCGCTGCGCGGGTGCGATGCCCCGGCATTCGGCCGGATGCAATGACGAAGTAAGCCGCCCCGCTCGGATGTACCGCAGACGGGTCGCACCCTCCCGCCTGCGGGTGCCTGAAGCTACAGCGTATGCAGGAACGCTACCAGATTGGATTTCTCCGCCGCCGTGAGTTTGGTCTCGAGGATGACGTTGAAAAATTCCACCGTATCTTCCAGCGTCAACAAACGATCATCGTGCAGGTAGGGCGGCGAGTCCTTGATGCCGCGCAGCGGAAACGTCTTGATCGGCCCATCCGCATTGGCCATGCGGCCGTTGATCATTCTGGGTTTGTAGAATCGCTCGGTCTGCAGGTTGTGCATCAAATTGTCCGTGTAGTACGGCGGAGTGTGGCAGCTTGCGCATTTGCCTTTGCCGAAGAAGATCTCCTGGCCGCGCAGTTCACTGGCCGTGGCCTTGCGCGCGTCGAGCTTGCCGTCGACGACGCTGAGTTTCGGTGCGGGTGGGAAGTCCAGCAGTGCCTGGAATTCGGCCATGAAATGCACCTGGCTGCCGCGCTCCAGAATGTTTACTCCCTTCTTGGTGGCGATGACCGGATCGCCGTCGAAATAGGCGGCGCGCTGCTCGAACTCGGTGAAGTCCTCAACCGACTTGAGAGCCCGCTGTGAACCGAACAGGCGCTGAATGTTCACACCACGCAACGAAGGCGTGTCAATTCTGTGGCGAAATGCCTGCGGACGGACATCACCGGCCAGATGCGTCGAGGCATTGGTATGGCCGTTGGCATGGCAGTCAAAGCAGGCGACGCCGCGGCTTGGCCGTGTGGTGCGTCGATCCTCGGTCTGGTTGAATTGCTGCTGCGGGAAGGGCGTCAACAGCAAGCGCAGGCCTTCGATCTGCTTGGGATTGAGAATGCCGTTGAACAGCTCGTAGAAATTATCGATGGTGACGAGTTTGCCTTGCGACACGTCTCCCAGATCCGGACGGGTGGTCAGGAAAATCGCCGCGGGAAACTCCGGCAACAGGTGGTCCGGCAGATCGAAATCGAGATCGAAGCGCGTCAGGTCGCGACTTTCCTGCCGTTTGATTTCATCGATATGAAACTGCGGAAACACCATCCCGCCTTCCGGGTGATTGGGATGCGGCAAGGGCAGGAAACCCAGCGGAAAAGCGTCGCGGTTGCGAATCTCCTCCGGGCTCATGGCGCTGAGTCGATCCCAGGTCATGCCTTGGGATAGCTTGACCCGGACGCCTTCCTGCACCGGTTTGCCGCGCGACATCTTTACTCCGGGGGCAGGTCGATCGGTCAGATCGTAACGAGCACCAAGGAGATCCTTTTGGCGCTGAGCGACCGATGCCTTCGCCGCGCTCATGCGCTTCATGACGGTTTGAAAATCTTCCTGGGGGACAACCGGCGCATAACTGGACGGCGGAGGCTGCTCGGCGCCAGGCAGCGACATGGGCAACAACAGGGCGAGCACCATGACGCATACGCATCGCGGACCAGAAATCGAAATCCTAGGGACACGGGCATGCAAGAAATTCAGTGTGCCTGATTTCATCGCGGCGACCTCCGACGTATCGTGCATCCGTTTGCTCATCGCCGCCAAGGGCGAACGTTCTTGTTGCCAGGCGAAGATGCCCGTGCGCCGGTTCAACTCTTCCCGTCATTGCGGGTTCCGATGAGGTGGTTCTTACTTAGTGACGAGGCATTTCGAAACGGTGAATTGGTGCGCAGCGGCACGATGCTTCTCCAGTGCCGTAGGGCCGTAGATCGCCGGGTCTGCGTCGATCCTCGGAATTCTTCGCCTGTCCGGAATCGGAACTCATCTGAAAACCGTGCGTTGGACGTTATCCACGAACCCGGAGACTCAGCATGAGAAATTTCCTTTCTCTGCTCGCTCTGGCGTGGATAGCCAGCCCTGCAATCGCCCAGGAGAACTCACATGCACGTCAGTGAAGTCATGTCGCATCCGGTCCGCATCGCGGACCCTACAGACACCTTGCAGCAGGCCGCACAGCTCATGGCCCAGCTCGACGCGGGCTCGCTGCCGGTAGGCGAGAACGATCGGCTGATAGGCATGGTCACCGACCGGGACATTGCCATTCGTGGCGATGGCCGCGGCTGTGATCCGACACGCACGGTGGTGCGAGACGTGATGACGAAAGAAATCCTATACTGCTTCGAGGACGAAGATATCGATCGCGTGGCGGACAACATGGCCATGCTCCAGGTTCGCCGACTGCCGGTGCTGAACCGCGAGAAGCGCCTGATCGGGATCGTCTCTCTCGGGGATCTCGCGCGCCGCACGCCGTCGCAGACCACAGGGGATACCTTGCGCGATGTCTGCCAGGTCAGTGGTCAGCATTCGCAAACATTGAATTGACACGGGACGTCATAGCCCCGCGACGCCAGCGAGACGGATGCTCTCAGCAGGTGATCGTTTCAGTAAGCTGACAAACGGAATCTTCGAGAACCCGGTCTGCGGGCTGTACCGCAGACCGGACGTGACAACAGCCTGCGACAACAGGCCGCCGACGTTCGCGTTACTTCTTCAACTGAAACGTAATCGGGATCGTCTTCCACATGGCGACCGGCCGCCCGTCCTGGGTGCCGGGTTTGAGACGCCAGCGTCGCGCTTCGCGCTGGGCGGTCATGTCCAGGCCCGGGAAGCCGCTGGAGTGTTCGATGCGAACCTCGCCTACGCGGCCGTTCTCCAATACATAAACGCCCAGCATCACCGTACCGGAATGGCCGAGGCGAATTTCTGCGGGTGGATAGATGGGTTCACTGAGTGGCACTCGTGGATCGATCACCGGCAGTTCCACGACTGGCGCTGGCGCCGTTGGCGAATGATCCGCGTGTGGGGGAGGATCGTCCGAGGCGCCTTGCAGCGGGACTGATTTGTCTTTGTCGGCTGACACTGGTTCCTCATCCGGAATCTGCGGTCTCGGTACGAAGATCCGATCGATCAGGGGCTCAAGCTCGACCTCCCCGCGTCTTTTCACCGGCTCCACAGGGGTGTCGGGAGTTACTGGAATCATTTGAATGGGCGGTGGTTTCAACACCGCTACGATTCGGGGGCCCATTCCCGACATGAGTGCCCAGAAAAACATCAGATGCATCGCTGCGATGATGGCCAATGCCCACATCCGCGGCGAATTCATCGATTGAAATGGCGGAAACGTATTGACGGTTACACTCATCGTGACTCTCTCCCGTGGTGATTGTCGACACAGGACCGCTGACAACGAAGCTTTCAGCGCACGATCTGCCACTGCGCCGTGACATCGCATTGCCGGCCATCCTCCCGATCGTTGCAACCAGTTCAACGTCAGATGTTGCGAGATCGGGTTAAAAGGTTAAAAAGGATGTGGTTATGTCAGCTCGATCCGCCGCAGCAATCGACTACGAATGATCACGCGTAGTCAGCTGCTGCTGGCTGAAAATTGTGCGCCTGCAGGCAGAGCGCTGTGGCTAGGCAGTTTCCGTTCGAATTGTTGTGGAATCAACAGAGGCGGCCGTTGTCCAGATCAGTTTGGAAATACTCCAAGCGTCAATGGACAAGCCGGCGGTTGAGGTTGTCCCAGGCCGTCCATGACTGAGATCAGCGGATGCGCACCCGCTTGCCAGCCCTCAGACGATGAAGCCTTCCCGCTTCAACGGCAGCGTGCGAACGCGATGACCCGTCGCTGCAAAGATGGCATTGCATACCGCCGGTGCGAGCGGCGGCAGCGCCGGTTCGCCCAGACCGGTGGGCGAGAAGTCGCTCTTCACGAAATGTGTTTCGACCTGCGGCGCGTTCTGCATGCGAAGCATCGGATAGCGGTCGAAGTTGGTCTCCTGTATGCGGCCCTCTTCGATGCCGATCTCCAGTCCCAACATGGTGCTGAAACCGTCGATCACCGACCCTTCGACCTGATTCTCCGCACTGCTGGGATTGACGATCGGTCCGACATCGCCCGCCACCACGACTCTGTGCAGGATGAGTTTGCGGCGGTTGTCGACGCTGACCTCCGCCACTTCGGCGAAATGGCCGGCGTGACTGAAATGGAAGGCCAGGCCCTGCGCGCGACCTGCCGGCAACTTTTTGCCCCAGCCGGCTTTCTCTGCAGCGAGTTTGAGCACCGTGGCCGCCCGCCCGGTATTGAGCGCAGCCTCGGTGCCTGGCGGCAAGTGGCGTGGATCGCCCATCAGTTCCAGCAGGAACGCCAGGTGATCGCGTTTCGCAGAACTCGACACCTCGTGCAGAAAGCTCTGCACCGCGAAGGCGATGGAGTTCGAGCGCGGCGCGCGCCAGGGGCCGGTCGGAGTCTGCCACGGCATCTTGGTCTGCATCAGACGGAAGTTCGGTACCAGCAGCGCCGGGAATTCTTCCGGTGCCATGTCGCCGCTGCCTACCGGACGCTGGCCGTCGGCGGTGAACGTGATGAAGTGATCCTGCCACGCCACCAGTTTGCCGTGCTGGTCGACGCCCCCTTTGAACGCGTGAAAACCGCCGGGACGATAGAAGTCGTGCTGCATGTCGTCTTCGCGAGTCCATTGCAGTTTGACGGGCACGCCGGCCTGCTTGGAAATCTGCGCGGCTTCGCACACGTAGTCGTTCATCAGGCGACGACCGAAGCCGCCACCGACGCGCGTCTGATGAATCGTCACCTTCTCGGGCGCAATCCCTAGCATGTCTGCGACCGTGCTCAACGCCCCGTCCGGCCTTTGCGAAGGTGCCCAGATTTCCACTG
>JAIBJL010000190.1 GCA_020029545.1 Gammaproteobacteria bacterium | reverse complement strand
ATTCCCCACTGCTGCCTCCCGTAGGAGTCTGGGCCGTGTCTCAGTCCCAGTGTGGCTGATCGTCCTCTCAGACCAGCTACGGATCGTCGCCTTGGTGGGCCGTTACCCCACCAACTAGCTAATCCGACTTGGGCTCATCTATTAGCGCCAGGCCTTGCGGTCCCCGGCTTTCCTCCGTAGAGCGTATGCGGTATTAGCCCGAGTTTCCCCGGGTTGTCCCCCACTAATAGGCAGATTCCCAAGCGTTACTCACCCGTCCGCCGCTCGCCGCCAGTATTGCTACCGCGCTGCCGCTCGACTTGCATGTGTTAAGCACGCCGCCAGCGTTCAATCTGAGCCAGGATCAAACTCTTCACTTAAAGGCTGTTGACCTATAACTGACGAGGAGAATCCCAGTACTCATTGCTGACTACTTGGTTACTCATCATCGATTTTGCTTTCGCAAACGACCGACGCGAGTCCCCACACAAATTACCTGTTTCGATTGTTAAAGAGCGATCTACACGCGAGGCGTAGACAGAAGCGGAATCATAACCGACTTTCCGTTGCCGTCAACACCCAGTGGAACTGTTTGCTGAGGCTCTCGAAGGTCCGGTCGGCGCGTCTTGCGACGTGCGTCCCACTCGAAGGCCGCGCAGTGTAGCGAGCGGTTTCGGAGAGTCAAGCGAATTGAGAAACCTCAATTTGCCGCTGTTCTCCGAGTCCGCCGCGGCCGGCGACCCTGTCGAAGGCCGCGCAGTTTAGAGATCGGCACCCGAGAGTCAACTGCTCCGAGGAATTTTTTTGTCGACGGGGAATGCTCACCCGCATTCCGGCCATTCCCCTACGCAATGCGCGCTGCGGTAAATACGGAGGCGTCCGAAAAGCTAGCTGCGCTGGACGAGAGTGATCTCGGCAAACTGCCGTTTGCCCACCTGCACGACGTATACGTGCCCCGCTGGCAGCTGCCGCTTGATGTCGGTGAGCTTTTCGCCGTTCAGACGCACGCCGCCCTGCGCGATCAGCCGATTTGCTTCCGATGAGCTTGCCGCCAGCCCCGATTGCTTTAGCAACAGACCTATGGTGATGGCGGCCGCGCCGATGTATTCAGTTTTTCTCGGGATTTCATCCGGCATTTCGCCCTTCTGACTGCGAGAACGGAAATTTTCCAGCGCCGTGCGAGCTGCTGGCAAGCCGTGAAATCGCGCCGTAATCTCTTCGGCAAGCTCGAATTTAGCCGACATCGGGTTGCGTCCGGCGGCGACTTCCTTACGCAGTTGTGCAAGGTCGGCATTGGCGCGGAACGACAGCAAATCGAAGTAGCGCCACATCAGGTCGTCCGACACCGACATGAGCTTGCCGAACATGTCATCGGGTGGCTCGGTGACGCCAATGTAGTTTCCCAGGGACTTCGACATCTTGTTGACCCCGTCCAGCCCCTCCAGCAATGGCACGGTAAGTACCACCTGCGGCTCCTGCTTGTACGCCTCCTGCAATTGACGGCCCATGAGCAGATTGAACCGCTGATCGGTACCGCCCATTTCGACGTCGGCCCGCAATGCGACTGAGTCATACCCTTGCACGAGCGGATAGAGAAATTCATGAATGGCAATCGGCAGACCGCCCTTGTAGCGCTTGTTGAAATCGTCGCGTTCAAGCATGCGTGCGACGGTGTGTTTTGCGGCCAACTGAATCAACTCTGCGGATGACATGGCATTCATCCAACGCGAGTTGAACTCCACGATCGTTTTCTGCGGATCGAGTATCTTGAAAATCTGCGCTTGATAAGTGGCAGCGTTCGTTCTGACATCCTCCGGCGTCAGCGGCGGCCGCGTGGCATTGCGTCCGGACGGATCGCCGATCAATCCGGTGAAATCGCCAATCAGGAAGATGACGTCATGGCCGAAATCCTGGAAACGGCGCATTTTGTTGATCAGGACAGTGTGTCCCAGGTGCAGATCCGGCGCCGTGGGATCGAATCCCGCCTTGATGCGTAGCGGCTTGCCGCGCCGTAATTTTCGCAGCAGATCCTCTTCCGGGAGGATTTCCGCAGTACCGCGTTTGAGTTCGGCCAGCTGTTCTTCGGGCGTGGGCATGAGTCGGCAATCGCTGATGATGTTTAGGGGCGGACGACTGTATGTCCTGCTTTCGTGAACTGCAATGCACTCGCGGGTTGCCCGCCCTACCCGCAGGCATGCCCGATGGGTTGACGCTACAGCATCAGGTCTCTACCTTTCGCACATCGAATTTTCTGCCGCTGCTTCCGGAAGGTTCTCAAAGGTGCAATCGGGCTCGCGTATCGGACTGGACTACAAGCCAAAAACGGCCGCCACGACTGCCACCCACCTGCGCCTGCTTTTTCTCGGGCTCGCCGCGACCCTGGTGGGCGGCGCGACGATCTACACCATCACGCGCAATCGCGAACCGGTAGTTGGCGAAGCGTTGATTGCTTTCCCGGCGCTTGCACCGGGCGACCAGCCCCTGCTTCGGAACGACGATCTCTCCAATACGCCGATGCCCAAAGCGCCGGGTGAGACAGTCGAGTTCGTCGTGCGACCTAACGACACGCTGGATCGAATTTTTCGTCAGCTCGACCTGGATCTGACCGATCTGGCGAACATTCGCCAACTGCGCGAAGCACGCGAACAGCTCGATCAATTGCGTCCTGGCGATATCATTACGATTGTGCACGACGGTGGGAAACTGCACTCGCTACAGCGGCGGGTCAGCGAAACGGAAATTCTTTCGGTGACTCGGTCGGTGACTCGGAGCGAGGAACATTTCCTGTCGGAACTGATTCATACGCCGGTCGAAATTCGAGTCGCGCGAGCACAGGGAAGCATCGAGACTTCACTGTTCGTTGCCGCCCGCGCCGCAGGTGTCGGCTCCGAACTTATCATGCGGCTGGCGAACGATATTTTCGGCTGGAAGATCGATTTCGCACTGGAAATCCAGCCCGGCGACCGCTTCGGCATCGTCTACGAACAGAAATTCAGGGATGGGCAGTTCATCGGCGACGGGCGGATTCTGGCGGCAGATTTCGTCAACGAGGGAACGACTCATCGAGCAGTTTATTATCAATCCGCCGATGGCAAGATTGCCGACTACTTTGCGCCCGACGGGCGCAGCATGCGACGGCAGTTCCTGCGCGCGCCGCTCGATTTCACGCGCATCAGTTCCAACTTCAATCCGCATCGGCGCCATCCCATTCTGAATACCATCCGTGCGCACCGGGGCGTTGACTACGCAGCAGAAACAGGCACGGTGATCAAAGCCGCCGGCGATGGCCGAGTCAACTTCGTCGGCACTCAAGGCGGCTATGGCCGAGTGGTCATTCTCGATCATGGCGCGGGCATTACCACGCTGTACGGCCACATGTCGCGGTTTGCCAAGGGACTGAAAAGAAACCAGCGAGTCCGCCAGGGCGAAACGATCGGCTACGTAGGAATGAGCGGCGCCGCCACCGGGCCCCATCTGCACTACGAATACCGGATCAACGGCGTGCACAAGAATCCGCGCACTGTGCCCTTGCCGGAGGCCCGACCGATTCCACTGCAATATATGGCTGAGTTCCAGGCACGCTCGGACAGCATGCTCACCGAACTCGATCGCGCACGCGATGCGGGCGTAATCGCTATTCCCGCCATGGAACCGCAGCGGCGCCCAACAATGCCCTCTGCGGCAACTTCTGCGCTATAAGACTGCAACTGCGCTTCACGTAGTATTCTTGGCGCTTCCCCGTTACGGCGTAGTTCATGTCCGATATCAATGTCAAGGCTCCCGAACACTACATCAATCGGGAGCTGTCCTTTCTCGACTTCAATCAGCGCGTGCTCGCTCAGGCACACGACCGTTCGCTACCGTTGCTGGAACGCATCCGCTTTCTCGGAATTTCCTGCTCGAATCTGGATGAATTCTTCGAAATTCGGGCGGCGGGTCTCAAGCAGCGAATCGAGCTTGGCTCGTTGAATGCGGGCCCCGACGGCATGAGCCTCGCCGATCAGGTCATCGCCATACACGAGCGGGCACTGGCACTGGTCAAGGATCAGTATGAATTGCTGAATCAGCTGGTGTTCCCGGCACTGGCATCCCATGGCATTCAATTCGTGAACGGCAAGACGTTCACGCCGGAACAACTCGCGTGGCTCGCGGACTATTTCGCCACTGAAGTCGAGCCCGTGCTGACGCCGCTCGGCCTGGACCCGGCCCGTCCGTTTCCGCGGATTCAGAACAAGAGCCTGAATTTCATTGTTCGACTGACGGGCAAGGACGCCTTCGGACGCGATGCGGAGCTTGCCGTCGTGCAAGTACCGCGTGCCCTGCCGCGAATCGTCCGACTGCCGCCCACCGCCGATGCACCTGGCACCACGCACTTTGCGTTCCTGTCGGCAATCATCTCGACGTTCGTGCAGCAGCTGTTCAGCGGCATGACGGTCGACGGTGCCTGGCAGTTTCGTGTGACACGCAATAGCGATCTGTTCGTCGACGACGATGAAGAAGTCGACAATCTGCTGCGCGCTATCGAAGGCGAACTGGCACAACGCCGCTATGGCGCTGCGGTGCGCATGGAAACCTCACTCGACTGCCCCGACGACATTGTCAGCTTTCTGCTGCGGCACTTCTCACTGACACATGACGATCTGTTCCGGGTCAACGGCCCGGTGAATCTGAATCGGCTGACGGCAATCTACGATCTGGTCGACCGACCGGATCTGAAATTTCCCGCCTTTACGCCCTGCATCCCGCGCCGCTTCGCGGCCAAGGAAGACATGTTTGCGGTACTGCGCGAAGGCGAGGTCCTGCTACATCACCCTTTCGAAGCCTTCGTGCCGGTCATCGACTTCCTGCGCCAGGCGGGCACCGATCCGAATGTGCTGGCGATAAAACAGACGTTGTATCGCACCGGTCCACAATCGCCGGTCGTCAACGCGCTGGTCGATGCCGCCCGCGCTGGCAAGGAAGTCACCGTCATCATCGAACTGATGGCGCGCTTCGATGAAGCGGCGAACATCGCGCTCGCCACGCGCCTGCAGGAAGCGGGGGCGCATGTCATGTACGGCGTCGTGGGGTTCAAAACACACGCCAAATTGATTCTGGTGGTGCGTCGCGAACAGGGAAAACTGCGCCGCTACTGCCATTTCGGCACCGGCAACTATCATCCCAATACCGCGCGTGTCTACACCGACTACGGCCTGTTCACTTGCGATGCGGCCATGGGCGAAGACCTGCATGAACTTTTCCTGCAACTGACCAGTCCGACGCGAGTGGCAACTATGCAGAAGATTCTGCAATCGCCGTTCACGCTGCATGATTCCCTACTGGCGAAAACGCGGCGTGAAAGAGAGCTGGCACAGCAGGGCAAGCCGGCACGCATCATCGCAAAAATGAATGCGTTGGTGGAACCCCAGATCATTCAGGCGCTGTATCTCGCTTCGATGGCAGGTGTGAAGATCGATCTCATCGTGCGTGGCATCTGCGCACTGCGGCCGGGTGTGCCCGGGCTGTCCAGCAACATCCGCGTTGTTTCGATCGTGGGGCGCTTTCTGGAACACTCGCGAGTGTTCGTATTCCACAATAGCGGCGAACAGGAAATTTTCTGTGCCAGTGCCGACTGGATGGAGCGCAACTTCTTCCGTCGTATCGAAGTTGCCTTCCCGATCGAGCGGCCGCAGCACCGCAAACTCATCATGGACGATCTGGAAGGCTATCTGGCAGACAACACGCAGGCGTGGGAATTGCGGGCCGACGGAACTTATGAACGGCTCACGCCCGGCGAGCATCCCGAATTCAACGCGCAGGCGGCATTACTGCGTCGCTACGTCGAGGTCGCTGATTAGCCGACTTTCAGCCTGAAGCCAGCGGCCTTGAGGTGTTCGACTTCCTGATCGAGATCGGCCGCGGTCAGCGGATGATCTTCGATCCAGTCGCGCGGGAAGTGCAGTTCCAGCGCGCGACCTTTTGCCGCAAGCTCGATACGCGGCAGCGCCGCCGCGCTGCGCCCCCGATGCAGCAACACGGCGAGTCGCAGCAGCACGATCAGGAATTCGGCTTTGATATGCCACGGCGGGGTCAGATCTTCGAGGGCGTCCAGGTGTAGTTTGCGCCGGTGTGCGCCTACAATGCAGGCGAGAATGCGTTGTTCTTCCTGCGGAAATCCCGGCATATCCGCGTGCTCGAGCAGATAGGCGCCGTGCTTCTGATAGTGCGAATGCGACACATCGAGGCCGACCTCATGCAGCCGCGCTGCCCAACCCACGATCAATTCGGCAAACTGTTCCTCCAATCCCCATTCGCCCTGCACCTGATGCAGAAAATCCAGCGCCGTTGCTTCGACGCGTTCGGCCTGCGCGAGATCGACGTGATAGCGTCCCTGCATGGCGCGTACGCTGCGCACGCGTGCGTCCTCGTTGGTCAGACGGCCCAACAGATCGTAGAGCAGACCTTCGCGCAAAGCGCCATCCGCAACGCGCATGGTGCCGATACCGAGGATGGTGAGGATTTCGGCAAGGATCGCCAGACCGCCGGCAAATACCGGCACGCGTTCTTCGGATAATTCCGGCAGCCGCAGCTTGCTCACATGACCGGAGCGCAACGCGTGCTCGATCAGCGATTCGACAGCTGCCGGCGTAATCTGACCGTCGCCGCCGCGGGCCCGCAGAATGTCGCTGATCGAACGAATCGTGCCCGACGAGCCGACCGCCTGTTCCCAACCGAGCTGCCGAAACGCCGCACGCACCGGCTCCAGTTCGAGTCGCGCCGCAAGCCGTGCACGCTTCATGCGCTTTTCGGTAATTTCGCCGTCGCCGAAGTACTGCGCGCTCATCGACACACAGCCCATATGCAGGCTTTCCAGCTGCCGCGTATGCATGCCTTCGCCGATGATGACTTCGGTACTGCCGCCACCAATATCGGCAACCAGGCGCTTGCCTGGTTCCGTCGGCGTCGTATTGGCAACGCCGAGATAAATCAAGCGCGCTTCTTCGATACCGGAAATCACTTCGATGGGATGGCCGACAGCCGCTCGCGCACGATCCAGGAATGCGCCTTTGCGTCGTGCACGCCGCAGCGTGCTGGTGCCGACCACACGCACGCTCTCGGCCTTCATATCGCGCAGCCGCTGGCCAAAGCGCTGCAGACATTGCAACGCGGTCTCGATAGCGCCTCGATCCAGTCGACCGTGCTCGTCCAGCCCGGCAGCCAGGCGCACGGTTTCGCGCAGACGATCGAGAATGATCAACTGGCCATGTGAATATCGTGCGACGACCATGTGAAAGCTGTTCGATCCCAGGTCGACAGCGGCGATGACATCGGGAATCTTGCGCGACATGGGCAAAACGGTCGAGTGACGAATGGCAGCGCGAAGCGTAGTGCCTCACGCGCTGCGTGTCACTCACACGAGGAAAGGACTCGGGACTTGGGATTCGGCGAAGCAGGCACGCAGCGCGTGCCGAGCATCAGGCAGCGAATGAAGAACCGCAGCCGCAGGTCGTCGTTGCGTTCGGATTGCGAATGACGAACTGTGCACCTTCGATGTCTTCGCGATAGTCGATCTCGGCGCCGGTCAGATACTGAATGCTCATCGGATCGATGAGCAGCGTCACGCCCTGATTGTCCACGCGCGTATCGCCTTCTTCGGCATTCTCATCAAAGGTAAAACCGTACTGGAAACCGGAGCAGCCCCCGCCCTGCACGAATACCCGCAGCTTCAGACTGGGATTGGACTCTTCACGAATCAATTCGCCCACTTTGGCGGCGGCGGCGTCGGTAAACACCAGGGGGGGCGGCGCGGAGGCACCGGCAGAGGCTTCAGGAAGGGTAGTCATGCCGCCGATATTGGGGCGTCGCCGGCCCGACATCAAGTGCCAGGCCCGAAAGTGAGCATCACAGCCGCTTCAAGGCTTGTCAGACGCCCCGGCCTTGATCGCAACCTGGGATTTGCCTGGGGGATTTGCCTGGCTTTTCGCCGTCGCTTTGGCTTGCAGGGGCTCGTGGATGAGCTTGCCATTGATCTCGGCGCCCATCTCCATCTCGATCAGTCCGTAGTACACGTTGCCGCTCACCCGTGCCGTGGCGCCCAATTCGACCCGCTCCTGGGCCAGGATATCGCCCTTGACCGTGCCGTTCAGGATGACGTTGGGAACGGCAACGGAGCCTTCCACAATGCCGGCGTCACTGACGCTCAGCGTGGAGCCCGAGTCCTGAGGAGAGTCCACATTGCCCTTGATGTGTCCGTCGACGTGAAAGCCGCCCGTGAATTGCACGTCGCCAATGATGCGCGTGCCGGCACCGATCAGGGTGTCGATGCGCTGTGTCCGGGAGCGGTTTTTGAACATCGCGGAATTCTAAGCGATCAGGTTTCTGCTTGAATCTGCCACTTGTAGGATTCGCGCACCGGTGTGAGTCGGGCGGCACGAACTTCGACGTTGACGGCACGAGGTTCGAATCCCTCCGGCAACGTCACGTCCTGCTCAAGATTCTGGAAATGCCGGAACTGAAACGGAACCAGACCGTCCGCTCGCGAGGTGCCGCCGGCATCGTTCAAGGCGAGCTGCACCGGCTGGTTGTCGCGCATACCTTCGATCTCGATCGTTACCGATCCGGACACATTGCCTTCCTGTCGCATTGACTGCACCAGTACCAGTCGCAGGCGATACTCACGCTCCGCGGCGCCCGGCAGCACCTGGAATCGTTCGATGCGCAATCCGCCGACACCATCCTCCGGCGAGACGATGCCGCGATAGAATGTCAGTTCCTCGCGCTGCTTGAGCACCTGCGCCTGCAAGTCGGCGAGATTTTTTTCCACGTCGCCGTAGGCCTTCTGATCGACGTCGTGCGACAACTCGGCGGCGGCAACGGCGGCGCGCAGTTTTTCGTTGTCGGTGTGCAACGTTTCGATCTGCGCGGCAAACTCGCGACGCCGTTGCAATTCGGCGAACTTGCTGTAGCCGCCGTCGAACCGACCCCATTCGTAAGCGATATAAATCAGCAGAATGGCTGCCAGTGCGGCAAGCGCATAGGTCGAGCGGCGTCGCCATGGCGCGTGATAACGGACGACCAGGCGCCCGGTTCGCATAGCGCT
>JAIBJL010000512.1 GCA_020029545.1 Gammaproteobacteria bacterium | reverse complement strand
ATGCCCGAGTCGCTGTTTCATACTAGCGGCGATCGTCGTCGATCAATCCGATCCGGCACGGCCAGCGCCGCGGTCGGACGCAACGGCAGCGTGGATTGCCGGCTGCGACGTCCAGCTAATCCTGACCGCCGCTTCGCCTGGCGCCGCCGTGAACTCGGCAGCAATCCAGCGGTCGGCAACGGCAATCAACTGGTTGCCGGCGTAGATCAGCGGCAGGCGATCGCGCCACCACGGCAGCACCTGCGCCTCCTGCAGCAGATTTTTCAGGTGACTGCGCTGGGCGTGACCCGCCAGCCGGATACGCTCGCCGCCGCGGCGAAAACCCACCTGCAGCCGCTCGGGCAAGCGCGCCTGGGCCAGCCCGCGGTCGGCCGAGGGTTGCATCTGGAGTTCGCCCAGACCCAACGGCAAAGGCAACGCCTGCGACCACGACCAGCTCAGCGAAGTTGTCTGCAGATCGACCGCCGGCCACGCGATATCGCAGTACAGCCGCTCACCATGGCGACGCACTTCGACATTATCCCAGCACGCCTGCGGTGTGCGATCCGGATGCGCGACGAGAATATCGTTCTCCAATGCCGCAAGCTTGCGCGTGCTGGGCGCCCGCGCGTGCTGTTGTTCGAGCCAGTAGCGAATCAGATTGCGACGTCGCGGCGACGACAACAGCCGTACTACGCGCATGTCGAGGCAGCGACCGACTGCTGCCGCCTGCAGATCGTCGCTCGCTACGGCCGCCAGCAGTTCGCGCGCCTCAGCCAGATGGCCGGCAGATCGAACTGCGCTGCGCGCGACCGACGGCCAGCGTCGGCGCAACGCCGGCAGCACTTCGCTGCGCAGGTAGTTCCGGTCGAATCGCAGCTGCGCATTGGAAGGATCGCTGATCCATTGCAGGCCCGCAGTCTGCGCCCACGCCTGCACCTGGCGGCGCGTGAACTGCAGCATGGGCCGCAGATGCCAGCCCGCGGCGAAGGGTTTGACGTCGGGCATGGCCGCAAGGCCACTTGCCCCGGCGCCGCGCACCAACGCCAGCAACACCGTTTCCAGTTGATCGTCGGCGTGGTGTGCCGTCAGCAACGTCTCGCCCGGCTGCAAATGACGTCGCAGGACTGCATAGCGAGCCGCACGCGCTCCAGCTTCGAGGCCTTCCGGCAACAGCCCATTGAGATCGACCGGTTCGGCCGTGAACGCGACACCGAGCGCAGCGCATTCACGCTCGCATTGCGTGCGCCACTGTGCGGATGCCGCCTGCAATTGGTGATCGATGTGAATTGCGCGCACACGCCAGAGTGGCTGCGTACGCACGATCTGCACCATCGCATGCAACAACACGGTTGAATCGAGGCCGCCGCTGTAGGCAATACAGAATTGGCCGCTCGCCTGCGCCGGCAGGCAGCGGCCGATCTGCGTCAGTACATCCTGCAGGAAATTTACCGGGACCATCGAGTGGCGAGCCGTTGCTGGTGACCAGCCCAGGCGGTGCAACCGACCGAGCATCCAAAATCGCGCCGCATCGGGCGAGGACCCGCTGCCGCGTTCAGGTCTCGCTGAACACGCCGAAGCTGCGCAATTTCTGATGACGCAGTTTCAGCAACTCCTCCGTCGAATGCGCCTGCAGTTCGCTGAGATTGCGCTTCAGCACAATCTTCAGGTCGTCTGCCATCGCCTGCGGATCGCGATGCGCGCCGCCGAGCGGCTCCTTGACGACTTCGTCGACGACGCCGAGCTTCGCAATGCGCTCTGCGCTGACGCCCATCGCTTCGGCGGCGAGATCTTTCTTGTCGGCGCTGCGCCACAGAATCCCGGCGCAGCCTTCCGGCGAAATCACCGAGTAAATGCTGTACTGAAGCATGACCAGCCGGTCGCACACGCCGATCGCGAGCGCACCACCCGATCCCCCCTCGCCGATCACGACGCTGATAACGGGCACCTGCAGCTGCGCCATCTCGAACAAGTTGCGTGCGATCGCCTCAGACTGGCCGCGCTCCTCCGCTCCCACTCCCGGGTACGCGCCGGAGGTGTCGATCAGGGTAATCAGCGGCAGGTTGAATTTCTGCGCCATGTGCATCAACCGCAGTGCCTTGCGATAGCCCTCCGGCTTGGGCATGCCATAGTTGCGGCGCACGCGTTCCTTGGTATCCCGGCCCTTCTGCTGGCCGACGATCATCACCGGCTGGCCATCCAGACGCGCCGGACCGGCCACGATGGCGTGATCGTCCGCATACATCCGATCCCCGTGCAATTCCTGGAAATCGGTGAAGATCGAACTGATGTAGTCGAGTGTGTACGGACGCTGCGGGTGACGTGCGAGCTGGGCAATCTGCCACTGGGTCAGGTTGGAGAAAATGCTGGTCGTCAGCGCACGGCTCTTGGCGCGCAGACGGGAGATTTCCTCGCCGATATTGACCTCGGCATCGCTCGACACGAACTTGAGTTCGTCGATCTTGGCCTCGAGCTCGGCGATAGGCTGTTCGAACTCAAGAAAATTCATGGCCATACGGTCGCGGATCGCGTTGGAAAAACAGCGCGGAACATAGCGGGACGCGCGCGCCAGGGCAAGCATTGCGAGGCAGGCCCGATCCCGCAGGAGCACGACGCTGAGGCTGGCGATCGGCAATACCGGGGCGACAGTATATCCGCTGATCTTCGACGCGTGAGCGCAACGGATAGAGGCGCAACGTCACCGGCTCTGGCGTCGATCTCCTCATACCCCTACGCAACAGCCGCAACCTGCGGCCCGGCTGGAACCTCGCGCCTGCATGCACGTTAAGTCCCTACAGTTGGCTGCGAACACGGCCAAAACCCTAGCTTCAATTCGAGGAGAACCGTCATGCGAAATGGCGCATTTCAATCCCATGTAGCCGATCTGCGCAGCGATTTGCAATCGGTAGCCCGTGATGCCGAAGCCTTGCTGAAAGCCACCGCCGATGTCGCGGGAGAGCGAGTCCAGGAAGCGCGCGCCCGCGCACAAGAGACACTGCGGCACACCTACGATCGAATTTACGACCGAAAGATGCAGAAACAAGTGCGCAGACTGGCGCGTGAAACCGATTCCTATGTACGCGATCACTCATGGAGCGCCATTGGTATCGCCGTCGGTGTGGGCTTGCTGGTCGGACTGCTCACTCGACGCGACTGATCGGCGCGACTATCGACGCGACTGATCGGGCCGTGTTCGACGGAGTGGTGCTCGCAACCCGTGCAGCCGCGATGGTTGTTCTGTCGCGCGGGGCTCCATCGAATCTACGTCGGGGCGAGGCGGCTCGCCTGCCCCGGATCGCCC
>JAIBJL010000511.1 GCA_020029545.1 Gammaproteobacteria bacterium | reverse complement strand
GAGCGGCCGATGCACTGCTGGTATTCAACGACATGGTGTCCTGTGCCCGCAGTTTGCACGCGCGCCTTGGCGGCGGTACCTTGCAGGACGAGCGCGGCGTGCCGTTGACGGTGCATCGTGTCGAACGGCTGCGACAGGAGTTGCGCGATTTCGAGCAAGGTCAGGCGCGCGAAGACCGCCATGCGGATGCCGCGCCGTAGGATGGACGTGATTGGTGAGTCGTGAGTGGTGAATGGCTGGAAAGTTGCGTTCACTACTCACGACTCACTAATCACCACTCAACTCACTTCCATATCATGGCGAAGCGAACTGCTCAGGCCGGTGCTGCCGCACGTGCGGCCGAGTTACGTGAGCAGATCACGCAGCACAACTACCGCTATCACGTTCTCGACAGTCCGGAAATCTCCGACGCAGCCTACGACCGGTTAATGGTCGAGCTGAATGGGATCGAGGCCGAGCACCCTGAACTCATCACGCCGGATTCGCCGACGCAACGCGTCGGCGCCACGCCGATCGGCGAGTTGGTGGCAGTGGTGCATTCGAAGCCGATGCTGTCGCTCGACAACGCATTCACCGACGAGGACGTGACGAATTTCGATCGCCGTGTGCGCGAACGCCTGGAGGACGTTGCCAGCGTCGAGTACGCGGCCGAACCGAAGCTCGATGGGCTCGCTGTCAGTTTTCGCTATGAGAACGGCCTGCTGGTTCAGGCGGCGACACGTGGCGACGGATTGCGTGGCGAGGATGTGACTCATAACGTGCGTACCATCAAAACGGTGCCGGTGCGATTGCGCGGCGAGGCGCCTGAATTGCTGGAAGTGCGCGGCGAAGTGTTCATGACGATCGCCGGCTTCAAGGCCATGAACGAGCAGGCGCTGGCACGCGGTGAGCGTACGTTCGTGAATCCGCGCAATACGGCTGCCGGCAGCATTCGCCAGCTCGATCCGCGGCAGACGGCGAACAAGCCGCTGGACGTGTTTTTTTACAGCGTGGGTGAAGTGCGCGGTTGGAAACTGCCGGCGCGACACAGCGAAGCACTGGCGCAACTACGCGAATGGGGATTGAAAGTGTCGCCTTTGCTGAAGGTCGTGCAAGGCGCGGCGGGTTGCCTGGCGTACTATCGTGACATCGGCGCGCGACGTGCGAAGTTGCCCTATGAAATCGACGGCGTGGTCTACAAGGTCGACCAGCTCGCCCAGCAGCGCGAACTTGGTTTCGTTGCGCGTGCACCGCGCTGGGCGCTGGCGCACAAGTTTCCTGCGCACGAAGAGAACACGATCGTGCGCGATATCGAATTCCAGGTCGGCCGCACCGGCGCGCTGACGCCGGTGGCGCGGCTGGAACCGGTGTTTGTCGGCGGTGTGACGGTGAGCAACGCCACGTTACACAACATGGATGAAGTGCAGCGCAAGGATGTGCGCATTGGCGACACCGTGGTGCTGCGGCGTGCCGGCGACGTGATTCCGGAAATCGTGAAAGTCATCATCGAGCGTCGCCCTGGGAACGCACGCGCTGTCGAACTGCCGACGCAGTGTCCTGTGTGTCAGTCCGACGTCGAGAAAGTGGCCGACGAGGCGGTCGCGCGTTGCACCGGCGGCTTGTTCTGTCCCGCCCAACGTAAGGAAGCGCTGCGTCACTTTGCTTCACGCCGGGCGCTGGACATCGAAGGCTTGGGTACCAAGCTGATCGATCAGCTCGTCGACACCGATCAGGTGCACACCCCGGCGGATCTCTACAAGCTGACGCTGGAACAGCTGACCGAACTGGAGCGCATGGGAGAAAAGTCGGCGGCAAAATTGCTCGAGGCGCTCAACGCGAGCAAGACGACGACACTGGGCCGTTTTTTATACGCGCTGGGTATTCGCGATGTAGGAGAGGCTACTGCGGCGGCGCTTGCGTCGTATTTTGGTCAACTGGACAAGCTTGTCGCAGCCAGTGAGGAACAGATTCAGCAGGTGCCGGACATCGGTCCGGTCGTCGCGGCTCACGTCCGGCACTTCTTCGCGCAAGCGCACAATCGTGAAGTGATCGATGCACTACGAACACAGGGTGTGAACTGGCCCGCGCAGCCCCAGCGCACGCAGACGGGCGAGGGCGCACTGACCGGCAAAACCTTCGTCATCACGGGCACGCTCGACAGCATGAGCCGCGACGAAGCCGGCGATCGAATTACGGCCGCTGGCGGCAAGGTCACCGGCAGCGTGTCGAAAAAAACGTCCTACGTGGTGGTCGGCGCCGAGCCCGGATCGAAGGCACAGAAGGCGCAGGAGCTGGGGATCGAGATTTTGGATGAGGCCGGCCTGTTGAAACTGCTGGCCGGGTGAGGCGAGGATACGGGTTGTCCAGGCACGATCTTGATCTGACCGTTGCCTGTCGCCCGTAGCCCGTTTACAGCTGATCGCTGCGGCGATCAGATCTTCTTTTCGATCTTCGCATTCTTGCGCAGATCGTCCAGGTACTTTTGCAGCTTCTTGCGCTGGACCAGGACGCGGACGCGATCCTTCACGCTGTCGAACTCAGGAGCCGCAGGCGCGCGCGATTCTTCGAGCTTGATGACGTGCCAGCCGAACTGGCTGTGCACCGGTTCCTGACTGAGCGTGCCCGGCTGCATTTTGCTGACGGCCTTGCCGAATTCCGGGACCATGGTGTCGAGCGTGAACCAGCCCAGATCGCCGCCGCTCTTGGCGGAGGAATCCTTGGACTTCTGTTCGGCGACTTTCACAAAGTCGGCACCGCCGTTGAGTTCCTTGATCACGGCATCGGCTTTGTCCTTGTCTTCCACCAGGATGTGCCGGGCGTGATACTCGTGCGGCATCGCGGCGACCTGCGCGTCGTATTCGGGCTTGAGGTCGGCATCGGCGATCGGATTGGCCTCCAGATATTTCTGCAGTCCCGCATCGACAACGACATTCAGACGTGCAAGTGCCAGCTGGTCCTCGACCTTCTTGTCCTTGGCAATGCCGTTTTCTTCAGCAGCCTGTGCGGCCAATTGCATGCCAATGAACTGATCGAGCAACTGCGGTCGCTGTTCGGCCGGAATCTCGCGGCCGGCTTGCTGCTGCACGCTGGCCACGTACAGATCGAACTGGGACTTGCTGACCGGCTTGCCGTTCACGGTAGCGACGCTTTCGACAGGTTCGGCAGCGCCCGGGGCAGCGCCTTTACCGCAAGCGGCTAGCAGCAGCAACGGCGCGAGCATGAGCAGGGCAGGATGACGACGGTTCATGAGCACTCCCAGGGAAAAGGCTGTGGACTGTAGGCTGTAGGCGGTGGGTAGGACAAG
>JAIBJL010000510.1 GCA_020029545.1 Gammaproteobacteria bacterium | reverse complement strand
ACTTGGGCTGCGAGGTTCAATTGACTGCGCAGGCCGCTTGAGAAAGATGCAACAGAGAGCTTCATACTAGAGGCGCTGTGCACCGTCGACTTCGATGACGCGACCGGAGAAGAAGTCGTTTTCGGCAATGTAGATCGCGGTGTGCGCCATCTCCGCCGGTTCAGCAAGTCGCTTCAGCGGCACGGCCGCAACTGCCCGTTCGATCATTTCGGGCTTCATGGCATCGAGAATATTGGTGCAGGTAAATCCCGGGGCGATGGCGCCCGTGCGGATTTGGTAGCGGGCCAGTTCCTTCGCCCAGGTAGTGGTCATCGCTACCACGCCGGCCTTGGCGGCGGAGTAGTTCGTCTGTCCTATGTTGCCGGCGCGCGAGATGCTGGAAATGCTGATGATCACGCCGCCGTTGCCGAGCGTCACCATGCGAGCGGCGGCTTCGCGTCCACACAGGAACACACCGGTGAGATTGACGTCGATTACAGCCTGCCATTGTGCGAGCGACATGCGGGCGACGACTTTGCCGTCCTGCACCTTGAGCAGCATCGCATCCTTGGTGATGCCGGCATTGTTGATCATCACGTCGAGTCGGCCGAGGTCGGCGACGACACGATCGAGCACGGACGAGACCTCGTCTTCATGGACGATATTGCACAGGTAGGAGAACGCGCGCACGCCGTGCGATTCGCACAGGGCTCGCGTTTCCTCCAGATGTTCCGCGTTCAGATCCAGCAGGGCGACATGCGTCCCTTTCTCAGCGAATGCGACTGCGAGGGCGCGGCCGATGCCGCGACCTCCCCCGGTAATCACTGCGACTTTGTTTTGGAGCTGCATGGCGCGCTGATCAAGCAACTAATGGGAGCAACTTGGGAGCAACTATGGGCGGCGCATGTTAGCGACTTCTTTTGCGCCGCACAAAGGCCGGGCACGGCTCAGGTCTTGCGACCGGCATGCAGCGCTGCGATGCCGTCGCTTTCCGCCAGATCGGGTTCATCGAGGAGGCGCGCGAGAATGGCAGCGCGCGATTGGTCCCGCGTGTCGCGGGCCGCCTCGGCGGTGTCTGCCGGATTGGCGGGCAGGACGGGCGCCAGAATCTCCACGTGCAGCCTGCCGAGCCTCGGCAGCAGCCGGCCGCTCGGCAGCATGTAGCGAGTACCGTGAATTGCGATCGGCACGATGGGCATGCGCGCGCGCGCCGCTATCACGAAGGCGCCGGTGTGAAATTTGCCGATGCCCGGTTCCAGATTGAAGGTGCCTTCAGGGAAAAATGCCAGCGCCTGGCCGGCATCGGCGGCCTTGATCAGGCGACGGGCGTCGGCGGCGCCGGCATTGCGATTGAAGCGATCCACGAACTCTGAACCGATACGGCGTAACAGCAGGCCGGCGATCGGTACCTTGACCACTTCTTTCTTGATGACGAAGCTGAAACGCGCCGGCAGGAACGCCTTGAGCAACACCCCATCGATATAGCTGGCATGGTTGGCGACCACCACGCAGGGCCCGGCGGGCAAATGCTCGGTTCCGGTCACTCGCACGGGTACCAGCGTTGCGGCAAAGAAGGTACGGGCACCGGTATGGGCTACGGCGCGCCGCGCGCCGATGGAAAGGCCCGGCACCAAAGTGAGCAGCAGGAACGAAATGACGCCCAGTACCAGGAAGGCGAGCACCGCATAAACGCCATAGACGATCTCGAGCACTGTCTGCAAAAAGCGAATCAAGTTGCTTACTTCCTGTTTTGGTCGCGCGTACGTCCGATCCCGCCTGCCGGTTCGCGCATTAGCGCAAATCGTGCTTTCAGTAGTGCGTATTGCGTTCGGTGTCGCAGGGTCTTTTCTGTGATCTGGGTCTCTTTATGTAATCCCTGCCAGCCATCTGTGATTACTATCACTGCTGCCAGGCAGCGTCCTCACCATACTGCTCCCACTGCAATACGCAGGGGATCGCGCCGCGCTCCCCGGCAACTTGCGCTAGTGACGAAGGCGATGAGCACTGCACCGAAGACATCAGTTTACGCGAGGACTGGCGAGGACACCCCCGAGACGCCGTCGCTCGCAGCAATCGATCGCTTCCTGGATGCCGTGTGGATGGAGCGGGGGCTGTCGCCCAACACCTTGTCTGCCTACCGTGCCGACCTGGCTGCGCTGGACCGCTGGCTGCAGACCCGCGGCAACTCGGCGTTGCAGGCCAAGCGCGCTGATGTCCTTGGATTCATTGCATGGCGCGTCGAGGGTGGGGCACGTCCCCGGTCCACGGCTCGCCAGCTGTCGAGTTTCCGCCGTTTCTACCGCTATCTGATGCGTGATGGCCTGATCAAGGACGACCCCACCGCGCAGATCGCCATGCCGAAGATCGGCCGTTCTCTGCCGAAATCCCTGACCGAGGAAGAGGTCGAATCGCTGCTGAATGCGCCTGAGATCGAGGATCCGCTGGGCCACCGTGATCGCTGCATGCTGGAAGTGTTGTACGCAACCGGCCTGCGTGTGTCCGAACTGGTGAACCTCAAGTCCAGCCAGGTCAACATGAACCAGGGCGTGCTGCGTATCGTCGGCAAGGGCGATCGCGAGCGCCTGATTCCGCTGGGCGAAGAAGCCGTCGACTGGCTGCAGAAGTTCATTACCGGGGCGCGCCTGGAGATCCTGCTCGAACGCCAGACCGATTATCTGTTCCCGACCCGCCGCGGCGATCGCATGACCCGGCAGGCGTTCTGGCACATCATCAAGCGCTATGCGCAGAAGGCCGGGGTGGCAAAAGCCCTGTCGCCGCATACTCTGCGCCATGCGTTCGCGACACATCTGCTCAATCACGGCGCCGATCTGCGCGTGGTGCAGATGCTGCTCGGTCACAGCGATCTGTCGACGACACAGATTTATACGCATGTGGCGCGCGAGCGCATGAAGGAATTGCACGCGCAGCATCACCCGCGCGGCTGAGTCAGAGGCGCCGGACTCGTCGAGAGAGTCCCGCACCTCACTCCAGCTGGTTCCATCGCGCTCTGCTAAACTTCCCACCGAGCGCTGCTTGCGGTTTTCACCACACCCTCGATGTCACCGGCGATAGGTGCGCGATCGATTCTCACGGATCGATCGGTCGGCGGATTGAACCGATCCAGCGCTGCGACGACTTACAGCCTGCGCGTCCGCGATTTGCCGCGGTCGGGAGTGTCCATGATCAGAATCCTATGGTGTTGCCTGACTCTCCTGGTCGGCACCGCGGCCATCGCGGAAACGGCCGCCAAGCCCGTGGCAGTGGCTGCGGAGGCCGGTGGCAAATCCGCGGTGGCTGGCAAAGCGGA